>JAHWGK010000036.1 GCA_020054495.1 Thermoplasmata archaeon
TCATTTACCTCCCCTAAACAAGTTCTCATGGGCGTATCAGTATTTAAAACTATACCATAACAAGCACATAAAACAACATAATAAACCATTATAAAAAACTAAAAACTAACCAACACCGTTCAAAAACCGATGCTTTTCCTCCTTTCAAAACACTCTTTCAATTCCGTTCAAAATCAGTTGCTTAAAATCTCATTATACATAAACCTGCGTTCAAAATACGTTGCTTTTCCATCGTTCAAAATCCGACGCTTTTGCTTCATTCAAAATCAGTTGCTTTTTAAAAACCGTTTTTTCATTATTTCCATTTGACCAATGTTGCATCAGCCTCCGCTAGATTAAATTCATAATATGATCTTTCATCAAACCATGCACACCTGATTCGATTGAAAGGAATCTTAGCCCTAAACGAAAGTGCAACAGCATAATGATACAACTGCTGAACTGCCTTTTTATCTTTTGAGGCACCCGGTTTATAATCCAAAATATACACATTACCCCCTCTAACTTGAAGAATATCAATATGACCTGTAACACCATCATCAATACTTTTCTCCCAATACCATACAGGCACCTCACAAGCAACCGTTGCTTTATCATTTATAACCATTAACTTTTCAACTAAACTATGTCGCTCACGATTATCCTTTGCAGCTTGAGCAGCAAAACCAGCAAGCTTGCATGCCAGATTCTTTTTAAAAACAACTTTCACATCAACCTTGAACATTGGCTGAGAACACCTTTTACCAATTTCAAAAAACACATCTGGACATCCCTCTTCAAAACGAACAATATAATCAGCTAAAAATGGAAACCTACGCCTTGCAAAAACATCGAGTTTATATTTATGATACATAAATTCATATTCAAGATTTTCATGCTCAAACCTTTTAGTAAACAAGACCTCATCATAATCTAAAAACTTATTTCTAAAAGAAGAAATAAAAATATAATTCTGATACTTTTTAATCCAATAATAAATCGTGCTTTTATAAATTCTAATCTTAAATTTTTTATTAATAATTTTACAGGTTTCATCATAACTATATCCAAGATTATAAAAATTTAATGCATCAAAAACAATCCTTATAGGATATGTTCTATTCTGAAATGTCTTATCTACAAAACTTCTACCACATTTTTTACAGTAATAAGTTTGAACACTTCCAAAGTTTCTTTGTCTTTTTCCTTTTTTAACAACATTTTCTCCCTTACAATTTATACATTTTAAATTAGAAACACTTTTCATTTTTTATCCACTAACAACTTTATTCTTCGTCAACTCCATATTTAAAAAAATATTATAAAAAGTTTATATAACAATATGACACAAAATATTAAATATTTGTTATAATTTTAAATAAAATTTATTTATAGATTTTTTCTATATCTTGGAGATGTTTTGCAATTTTTTTACCCTTATCCGTAAGCCAAATGTATCTTCGACCACCAAATTTTGGTTCCCCTTCTTCTTTTATTAAGCCAGCATTACTTAGTGAAGCAATTCTTTTGTTAATAGTGTTCGTATCTTTTGTATTAAGTTTTCCTAAAAGTTCAGAAAGAAATAATCTATCCTTTTTATGCAAAGCTATTAAGATTTCAATAGATTTTGATTTTTCTAAGACACGAAATATCTCACTCATTACAATGTGCTAATAGCAAAACAGCGTTATAATAATTATCTATAATATTGTATTATGCACAAAATACAAACTATTAAATACCCTTTATCTATTAGTATTATGTGCAAAATGCAAAATAGGTAAAGAAATGACGACGGTAGACAACGAAACATGGAACAAATTCAGAAGAAATTGCTTATCACAACAACAGCTTAACCCAGAATCAACAATACCTGAAACAATACGAAAACTACGATTTTTAGAAAAACATGGTATTGATCTAGAACACTCCACCAAGGATCAAATATATGATCACTTTGCTAAACGATTAGAGAATGGAGCAACATACAGTGCCTTAAATCATTATGTTAAAGCATTAAACCGATGGAATAAATTCATTAAAAAGGATCTACAGTTCGATCTTTACAAAGAAGAAATAAAAACCATGAAAGTACCAACAACAGCAGAAATAAGCAGAATGTTCCAAGAGTGTAAAGGAAAAAATCGCTGCGCCAAACGAAATAAAACCATCATACTCCTTTTAGCAAAAACTGGAATGAGAAACAAAGAACTATGCAACCTCAAATTATCAGATATTGACTGGCAACGACAAGAAATAACAATTAGACAAAGCAAACACAATAAAACCAGGATAATACCCATAGAAGAAAAAATGCTCTTCGGAAAAACATATCCCTCCTTGAAAAACTACATTCAATATTGGCGTATAAACAGTTGTAAACATTATATTTTTACTACTGCTAAAGGAAGGATGACTACAAATTATCTCAGACAGATAATCAAAATAATCGGTAAAAAAGCAGGAATGAGCTGGATTCACCCACATTCTTTTAGACATTATGCAGCAACTAATATGCTACGAGCAGGTGTGAATATAAGAATTGTACAGGAGATCCTAGGACATAGTTCAATCAAAACCACTGGAAGATATCTGCATACTATAGAACAGGATTTACAACAAGCTGTTCGAAATCCTAATATTGAAGATCCTGTAAATCCAAGCAACCTCAAAATGGCGATACCCTTGGCAAAATCTCTCCTAATGGTGACTGATGGGCCCGCCCAGATTTGAACTGGAGTCTCTAGCTCCCAAAGCTAAAAGGATCGACCAAGCTACCCTACGGGCCCAAGAGTTGCTTTGGTATCATTGTTTGATATTTAAAAACTTTTATGAAACTTAACTTGTTTTCCTTTATTATGGATTTTAATATTGGAAAAGCCTCTCACATTTTTGCTTTCTTGTTACTTATCGGAAGTTTCCTTTTTATATTTATCTTACCAATAGTTACATTCTTCATATTACTTGACTCACCTCAATTACTAGAAACTATTGAAATTTCTGAAGCAACTGCTATCCAAAGCCAATTACTTGTTATAGCAATATTCATTTTGGTACCATTTGCATGGTATTTTATTGTTAATAGACTTGGCATTAAAGGAATTTTTACAAGAATCAAACTTGTTAGTGAAAATATTGATAAGGCTTTTCTTTGGGGGATTTTAGCTGCAATTGTTATTTTCTTTGTAATTTTTGTTATTGAGGTTGTTTTGATAAGTCTAGGTCATGAGCCTGAAGAGTTAAGTAATATCCCTGATATTCAAAGATTGTTTTCTTGGCCAACGATGTTTTTCCTTGTTGCTGTTCAACCAATTAGCGAAGAAATATTTTTTAGAGGCTTTTTATTTGAAAAAATTGAACATTTTGCTGGTGGAGCAATAGCTATTTTTATTACAGCTGTTTTATTCGGTGTAGCTCATATGTCTTATGGTAAGATATTTCCAGTATTAATGCCAATTTTAATGGGAATAGTTTTAGGTTATATTGTTTACAAAACAAAAAACTTGTATTCTGCAATATTTGCACATATCGCATTTAATATAACAAGTTTAACACTTGCTTATTTTGCTCAGAACTTAGAATTAGTAGAACAATTAGCGTTAATTCTATAAAGGTAAGCTATATCCATTTATTCAGGATTGTAAGGTGACTATATGCAAAATGAAAGAACATTTGTTATGATTAAACCTGATGGATTGCAGAGGGGTCTTATTGGTGAAATTATTAGTCGTTTTGAAAAAAAAGGATTAAAGCTTGTAGCAATGAAACTTGTATCTGTATCAAAAGAACTTGCTGAAAAGCACTATGGGATTCATAAAGATAAACCTTTTTTCGTGCCTACTGTAAAATATATTACATCTTCTCCTGTTGTTGCAATGATACTTGAAGGAAATAACGCAATTGATTTAGTTCGAACAATGATGGGAAAAACAAATCCTCAAGATGCTGCGATGGGTTCAATACGTGGAGATTTTGGACAGTTTATTGGTAGAAACATTGTTCATGGTTCAGATGGTATTGATACTGCTGAATTTGAAATAAATCTCTGGTTTAAACCGGAAGAAATTGCAAATTATACTAGGATAGATGAAGTATGGCTTAGAGAATAAAAAGGTTCTTTCTTGCCTTTTTATCGTGGGTAGGCCGTTGATTTTATAACTCATTATGTGTTACTGCTATAGCAATGACTTTTGATAGAAAAACTCTTGTGATTCCTGATAACACTAAATTTGAGGAACATACCATAGTTACAAATGGAGATGTTGTAGTTGGCGACCGTTGTTTGATAAATTTTGGTATTAAAACGGATGGTAGAATTTTTATTGGGGAGCATGCGATAATTGATGGGGATATGGAAGCGGCTAAAGATGTCAGAGTAGATATTTTTTCAAACATTGGTGGTAATGTAAAAAGTGGAGGGAATGTTTATTTTGGAGAGAAAGTAAAGGTTAAGGGAAAACTTTCGCTTAATGGAGACCTTGATGTTGGTGACAGTGTTGAAATCGAGAAAGGATTTGAGGCTAAAGGTTGGATAAATATTCGTAGTCCAATACCTGTTGTTATATATGTTTTTATATATCTTTTACAGCTTTTAAAGATGGGGCATAGTGAGGAAATAGACAGAATACTTGAGGAAATTGAGGAAAATGAAGGTAACACGATTCCAATTTCCGAGACTTTCTTTTTCATTCCAAATAATTCAATTATTGGCATTCAAAAATCCAAGGTCGACTATAACCTTCGTGTTGGGAAAAAGGCTAGGCTCTTGGGTAATTATGATTTAAAAGGAAACGTATTTATCGAGGATGATTCTGTTATTCATGGAACTTTAAAGTCCACAGGAGATATTTTTTGTGGTAAAAGGACGATCATTCAGGGAAATATTGACTCAAATTGTGATGTGAAAATAGAGGAAAAAGCCCATATTGCTGGCAATATCTCTGGAGACAAGATTTATTTGTCTAAAACTGCATCTGTTAACGGCGAGTTATTTGCCAAAAAAGGCATATCTTTTATGACGCCTTCAAAAGTTGAGGTGGAGGAGAAGATTAAACGTTATGAAACTAATGTAGATGTTGTAGATGAAGTAGAGGACATGTTGGAGTAGAACATAATGAGTATGCAGATAGGTATAGTTGGAAAACCCAATGTTGGGAAATCTACTTTTTTTAATGCTGCGACTGATGCGCATGCAGAAATAGCAAATTATCCTTTTACAACAATTGATGCTAATCGTGGGGTGATGTATGTTAGTAAACCCTGTCCCTGCAAAGATTTTAATGTTAAATGTACCCCACATAATTCTAAATGTATTAATGGAACAAGATTTGTGGCGATTGAGGCAATTGATGTGGCAGGACTTGTTCCAGATGCATTTAAAGGTAGAGGACTGGGTAATAAATTTCTTGATGATTTGAGACAGGCTCATGCTTTGATACATATCGTGGATTCCTCAGGGGGAACGGATGCCGAAGGTAATCCTTGTGGTGCTGGAAAATACGATCCATTGAATGATGCAGATTTTTTGGAGCGAGAAATAACTTATTGGTTAATGGGGATTATTAAAAAAAGCTGGGAAGATATTGCCAGGCGTTGTGAAGTTGAAGGTAAAAAGATTGAACCCATGCTTGCAGACAAGCTCACTGGTCTTGGAGTTAAAGAAGAGCACATCCATAATACAATCAGATCGCTTGGTCTTGAAAATAGCAAACCATCAAAATGGACAGATGAAGAACTTCTCAAGCTATCGGATTATGTTAGAAAACTCAGTAAACCTATGCTTATAGCATTTAACAAGTGTGACATCGCACCTGATGATTTTATTCCAAAGGCCGATGAACTGAAAAATAAAGGATATATTGTTGTTCCAACTAGTGCAGAATCTGAACTCGCGTTAACCAATGCTGCTAAAAAAGGGTTGATTGAATATAAACCTGGTAGCAACGATTTTAAAATTTTAAAAGAGTCAGATCTTAGTGATAAACAACTTAAAGCATTGAATTACATTAAGGTAAATACTTTACAGAAATTCGGGTCAACTGGTATTCAGAAATGCATAAAAGAAGCAGTGAAAATGCTTGATTTAATAGTTGCTTATCCAGTTGAAGACGAAACACATCTTACAGATAAAAATGGTAGAATCCTGCCGGATGCACATTTTATGAAACGCGGGAGCACTGCTAAAGATTTAGCCTATAAGGTTCATACAGATCTTGGGAATCGTTTCATAAGAGCTATTGATGCAAGGACGCATCGCGTGATAGGTGCAGATCACGAGTTAAAAGACGGCGATGTAATTAGAATTGTAGCAGACGCCTAAAAAAATGTAATTATTTTATAACTCCTTCTTTACCACACTCAGGGCATTTAATCTTTGTGATACCTTCCCCCTTTTCAGCAATGAATGTATGTTTGCATTGAGGGCATCTAATACTAATCTTATTCTTAACAGACTCTTCTATCTGTGGAGATATTTCTTCATTTTCTTCAGATGTTTTGTTACTCTGAATCTCTGACTTTGGTTCTTCTACTTTTTTCTCTATTTTATTGTTTTCAGTTTCTAAAAGCTCTTGCCCTTCAATTTCAGTTTGCTTTTTTTGAATTGCGGAGGATAAAGCATCTTCTAATGATTTAGATGCAAGAAGTTCATCTGGTTGTTTTGATTTTTCCTCAATGTCAAGAGGTTTTTCCTCAGGGAAAGGTTGTTTTGACTTTACTTTTACCACTGGTTCAAGAGATGCTTCTTCTGCAGCTTGTGTTTCCATGTCATGAGCCTGGTCTGTCAACCACTGTTCCATCTGTATGCGTTTTTCATCTGTTACAGGTTCTAATGGTTTTTTTTCTAACGCAAGTTTATCTTTTTTCGCCGGTTCTTTTGCTTTAGTTTCACTCTTTTTTTTGTTTGTCTTTTTTTCCTCTTTTTTATCTTTCATTGACTTTTTTGAGCTTGTGAATTTTTGTATCGAGTGTAAGATAGTGATCCCGGTATATATTGCTGAACAAATTAATATTAAAAAGCTGGGTATTAAAAGGATGTAAGCGTAATTTATTGGTGTATATATTGTAGATGCGGAAATGGTATCTATCTTTCCAATGTTTTCTGAGATGATTAATTGTAAGTAAATGACCAAAATGCTAAATATTAAAGCTGTGCATCCAATCAACAGCAATATATTCCCCAAAACTGAAAATTTCCCAGATATTTGGATGGTCGCGCCTATATATGATAGTAAACAGAGTATTATTAATGCCCAAAATGAAATATTAATGAGATTTAAATCATCTGCTAAATCACTAATCTCTTCATTACTACTTTTCTTCATCATTTCAAAGTTGAAATATAAATCTTCTTTTACTGAATCATTTTCTACAACTGAAATCCATGGTAATAATGATAAAAGAATAAGGCCAATTATACTTGAAACCACAATCGAAATTGCTAACTTTTTTGCTTTCTTAGCCGTTCTTCCCTTTTTCATATTTTATTCCCGAATTTAAAATTAGAAACTGATGACCGTTTTTTTTCTGGCACTAATTTTTTCTCAAATTCATGAAAGTTAATTTTCATTATAGTACTAGCAATTATCATGATTGCAAAGGAAATAACAATCAAAATAAGTGGCACCGGATAAATTAATATAACATCATTAACACCTGAAGCTTCAATAAACGGCTTATTGTAGTATAAAAGAAAATGTGATCCTAAAAATTTTATAGTTGATAATGCAATAATTATGCTAACAATGAAGGCGGCTGCAGCAAATGTAGAATGAATCACAGTAACTAGTTCCCTAGAAAAATTCCGTATCCTCTCAAATATCCCAAATATTGTAAAAATTATCCCCAAAAGTGCCAAAGTGATAAATCCATATGATGTTGTTTTTGGTATATTTGTAAAATCATCTTTAATAAGTCCAATATAGTTTTTACTGCTATTACTACAATTTGTACATGGTGATTCAAAAATATCGTCGATTTCTTCGTAATAATGGTCCTCTTCATTTATAAAATCCCTATGATAAAACTCTTGTATTGTTCCATATTCCGCGTCGTATTTAATGAACATCCATGGCAGATAATTAATAACAATAACTATAGATATTACTGCAATGAAAATTAAAATAATTCCTAATTTTAGGAAAGGTTTTTTTGTACCCTTCTCTTCTTTCTTGGGCCGGAGTCCTTTGGATATTTCAGCTTTTTCAAATGTCTCATCTAAAATGTCTTCTTTCGCTTTTTTTCTGGTCTTTCTTACATCTAAGAAAAAATCTTCATTTTCAGCCTCGTTTTCTCGATAGTCCATAACCTTTCCTACACCAAACGTTAAATTAACATTTGACTATTAAATCTTTTGAAAACTTGTAATAAGTAATACTTTCGATTTTTGCCACACTTTTAATATGCATATGCATGTGCATTATATCTGCATATTTATCTGCGAATCAGTTTTTTATATCAACCTAACATTACGTTTGATTGGGATCACTCAACTAAGAACTTTTAGTTTCTAGGAGGAGAAGTATGCCGCGAAAAAAAAACAATCAGAATAATCTATCAAGAATTATCGATAAAAAAATTATGCTTGAAGATCTTCCGCTTAAAACTATGAAGGTTACAATTTATGCTTTGAGATGGGTATTTCTACTCATATTCTTGTTTATTACTGTTGGTATATTTGTACTATTTTTGACTGGAGGAGACAACTATATACAGATTATTCTTGGTTATAGCATTGCAGGTTTTTTTACATTTTTTATGGGTTATTTTGGATGGCTACTTGCCCAGGGCATCATCGAAATGATTACTGGTAAAAAAGAAAGGACAGACCACGGTTTGTTTTACTATTTTAGAAAACATAGGAACCATAGGTTTTAACTCCTTTTATTCTTTAAACATGATGTCGCTATAATACATTACAAAGGAGTATTGCGAGGTGTAAGACTATTGATTATTTTTGATAATCATCTTCATCTAAGAAGAGAGGGACGTTTTATTGAGGCTAGTAAAGAGTTTAAAAAAGCAGGTGGAACTCATTTTGTATTATGCCAACGTCCCATAACAAGTAATATTTTGTAATAAAACAGAAGAAAATATTTTATCAAAATATGTCATTTCCGTAATTATAGGTTGATCAAAAGAGAAACTAAGTTCAATCTTCGATTGGTTTGCTAAATTTGATCCAAAAATAACTTTTTAATGTATTAATTTGCTTCTAGACCACATTAATACATGCGAGTAATGTATAACTAGGTTGTGATATTTATTTCTTAAAAATTACATAGGAACCTATTTAAATAACATAGCATTGCAATAAAAATAAAAAGAATAAAGATTAAAGCTTCACACTTTCGGTAATTCGAATTTTTGAAATTTTGTTTTTTTCTTTTTTAAACCCAGCTTTAATAAGCTGAGGAGGTGAAACAAATATGAACGGTAAAGTAAAATGGTATAATGCAAGAAAAGGCTTTGGATTTATAATTGGTGAAGATGGAAAAGACATCTTTGTTCATCAGAATGACATAGCCGAGGGTACACATCTTAATGAAGAAGACTCTGTCGAATATGAAAAAGAAGAATCTGAAAAAGGTCCAAAAGCAACAAATGTGAAAAAGATCTAATAATCAACTAAGTAACAATATACCATTATATCTGGGAAAAAAATTCCTTTGATTTCTTTATAGGTTTGATTTAATTGGAAAACGAAAAGGAAAAAGAGAAACAAAACAAAAATAAGCAAACAATAGAAGAAACGATGAAATGCCCTAAATGTAGTAGTACACATCTTACAAAAGATTATTCTCGTGCAGAACTTGTTTGTGAAAAATGTGGACTAGTAATTGACGCTGAAATAATGGATCAAGGTCCTGAATGGCGTGCATTTGATAGTGAACAGCGTGAGAAAAAAGCTCGAACTGGTTCTCCGATGACCTATACCATTCATGATAAAGGTCTTTCCACAACGATAGGCTGGCAAAATAGAGATGCCTATGGGAGATCTATCCCAACAAGAAACAGGGCACAGTTATACAGATTAAGAAAATGGCAGACTAGAACTAGAATCAGCGATGGTACAGAAAGAAATCTAGCACTTGCACTTTCTGCTCTGGATCGGATGTCATCATCATTGAGTCTTCCAAGAAATGTGAGGGAGACAGCTGCTATGATTTATCGAAAAGCGGTAAGGCAGAAGCTGATCCGGGGAAGAAGTATCGAAGGTGTTACCGCTGCAGTATTGTATGCTGCTTGCCGTCAGTGTAATGTACCCCGGACTCTTGAAGAAATAAGTAGTGTAGCACAAATGAAAAAGAAAGAAATTGGAAGGAATTATAGAAATATTTCACGTAGATTACAGTTAAAATTACTGCCAACTGTACCTCAGGATTATATTTCAAGATTCTGTAGCAAATTAAGTCTCAGTACGGATGTTCAAGCAAAAACAATGGAAATTTTAAAAAATGCTAGCAATAAAGAGCTTACTAGTGGAAGAGGCCCTACAGGAATGGCTGCAGCTGCTCTTTATATTGCATCAGTTTTATGTAGTGAGCGTAGAACTCAGAGAGAAGTAGCGGAAATTGCAGGAGTCACCGAAGTTACAATTCGTAATAGATACAAAGAAATTGTTAATAACTTAGGTATTGAAATTATTGATTATCGATAACATTAAATTAAAAAATAAAAATATGCAAAACTATATAAGTAATGTAATTGGTTAGTACGTTGCGAAGGAAATAGAAACTTGAGTATCTATTTTTAATAATATAAATAGATTTGATTTTTTTTATTTTTTTCAGGTAGTATTACCTAAAAATAACTATAGTGAGTTAATTATGAATCGAAATAAAAGTAATAGAAAACGAAGAAATGATGATAAAAAACAAAAGAAAATTATTAGATGTAAAACTCTAAATAGACCGGTATTTGATAATGATGTTTGCAGTCAATACAGTTCAAAATCAAGTTACAATGGTGAAAAGTCGTGTAATAACTGTAAACATTCATTTTAATATACGGACTAGCTGGGATAAATATTATGATTTTTAAAAAAGATATTACTTTTCTAATATTACAAAGTAAAACTATTTTAAAGAAAAAAATAGGGTGAAAAAGTGAAATTTGAACAAATAACAATTAATATAAAATTACATAAAGAAATTGAAAAATTTGGATTTAAAAATTTAACAGCCATACAAGAAAAGTGTATTCCTGAAATATTAAACGGAAGAGACGTTGTAGGGCAAGCTGAAACAGGATCTGGGAAAACACTTGCTTTTTGTTTACCAATACTAGATAAAATCAAACTGTATGATGGTTTGCAAGTACTTGTTTTAACTCCAACTAGAGAACTGTGTATTCAGGTAACAAATGTTTTCAAGGAATATGGGAGAAGTTTAGGAGTTAAAGCAATGAGTGTATATGGCGGAGTAAGCATTAATCCTCAGATTAAAAATATTATTAAATCACATATCGTTGTTGCAACTCCAGGAAGATTATTAGATCATATAAATAGAAAAACAATTGTTTTTAATAATATTAGATTTCTTGTGTTTGATGAAACAGATAAGATGCTTGAAATGGGTTTCATTGAAGATGTCGAAAGAATTATTCATTATGTCCCAAGAGACAGGCAGACTCTTATGTTTAGTGCAACAATTCCTGAAAATGTTTATAGGATTGCAAAAAAACATTTAAAAAATTTTTTAATTTTTAGAACAAAACCACTTGTCGATGCCGATAAGTTAAATCAAAGATATTATGATATCTATAAACAAAATGATAAATTTTCTCTTCTAGTTCATTTATTAAAAAATTCAACGTCAGAACTTGCAATTGTATTTTGTGCAACAAGAAAAGAAACAGATATTGTTACAAAAAATCTTAAACGTCAAAATATAAATGCTTCAGCAATTCATGGCGGAATGACTCAAAACAAAAGACTTGAATCTCTTGATAGATTAAAAAGACAAAAAATAGATGTGCTGGTAGCAACTGATGTTGCTGCTAGAGGTCTTGATATTAAAAATGTTTCACATGTGTATAACTATGATGTTCCAAAAACGTCAAAAGATTATGTTCATCGAATCGGGCGTACTGCAAGAGCTGGAAAAAACGGAGATGCAGTAACACTTCTCACGAAGCGAGATCATGAGAATTTTAGAAGGGTTCAAAGCGATCATAAATTAAATATTGAGCAGGCAAAATTTCCAGAATTTGAAAAGGTAACCTTTTTTAGAGGATATACTGGAAGAGAGAACAATTATAAAAGGCGATAATTGGTATAAATTACAAAATTATTAATACAATTTTAATCTTATTTGCCCTCCCTTTGCCCCAACGTTTGCATGTCAACTCCAATAATCGCATTTATAATGCTTAATTTTATTTAAATTTTACTGTATAAATATATTTATTGTAAAAAATACGTCTATTCTGATTAGTAGAAAAAAGAAGATGGTTTTACAGTCTCATTAGTATTTGTTGTAGTATTGGGAACAAGTTAGGGAATCGTTCTAAAACTCCTTCAAATCTTTCCAGGGATCTAAGGAACAACGAATGGGAAATTTTTTTTATATTTTTATATATTGTTGTTGTGGCTGTGATTGTACAAAACAGGGGAACAATGTGGTTTTTTGGGGGGTGGAATCAATGATGTTTGCAATAACCGTAGTGAGAATTTTAATAATTAGAGGTTTGACTTTCCACTCGTAAACGATAAAAGGGTTTTTTAGGATTTGTTCCGCAGTCCAATTATACATGTCTGAAACAGTTTTCACACAAATGAGATATCTTTTTGGAACATAATGATATCCTTTTTCACCGATTTCTTGCCAATGACAGTATCGAGAGATTTGACCTTTAATAAATTCAGAGAAACGTTGCGGATGCTGCCTTGTATAGTGATAATCAAGGCTTTCTAAGTCATACTGTTCAAGATCTGACATGGGGATATAGGATCGTCCAAATTCAAGATCCTCTGCTATATCTCGAATAGCATTGATACATTGCAAAGCTCGTCCAAGATATCTCGAGAAATCGTAGGCGTTTTTATTAAGACCAAGAATGTTGACCATGTATAATCCCATAACTTCTGCAGCACCGTAAACATACTCAAGTGTCTCATCAAGTGTATCATAGGTTTTTTTTGTTAAATCCATCTCCATTGAATAAAGAAAGGCTTCAGTCCATTTAGGATCAAAATTTTTTCTTTGTGCTAGTTCTACAAAGGAGTCGATTACGACATCCCCTGTGCTGATCCCCTGCTGGGCTTGTTCATATTTTTGTTTAAATTTATAAAATCCTGCTTTGTCCTGTGGCATAGAGTCAACAAGATCATCTGCCGTTCTAACAAATCCATACAGAACAAACACATCATTTCTAATCTTTTTTGGGAAAAAAAAACTACTATAAAACATCGTTTTACTTCCCTGCTGAAAGATAGAGTAAATAGTTTTATTAATCATAATCCCCCTAATTTTTTCATTTTGATGTTTGTGATGTGTATTTTTTTCTGCCTCTTAAAAATTAAATGCCTGTTATATAAGAGTACTATTTAAAAGTTGTTACAATAATAATTAGTCTAGAATAAATTGTTAACAAAAAAAACCAGGGTTTTTTACATTCTGATTTCATTTCAATAACTGGAGAAAAAGGGAGATATTAATAAAAACAATTGTTATAATAAGAAAAGGAAAAAAATAAATTAAAAAGATAAATCCATTTTTTCTATTTTTTTCCAGATGTCGGATAATTCATCCGCCCTATAATCATCTATTACATTACACATACAATTGTATTAATATTTCAAAGTATTTAATTATGCCGATTATATCTTCGTCTATTGACGAATAAAAGAGCCTTGTAGAAAAACCTTATTTAAAACATTTTGTTATTTTAATGCCTGTTTGTTACCAATTTGTTTACACTGATTTCATCTCAACATTGCTACAACTCGGTGGTTGCTTAATTCAATTATTCACCTAATTGTTTACTAAATGCAACAAGTCATGTTAAGAAGGAGTATAATATTCCTCGATAGAGACATAAATATATAGATTACTTGTTGTTTCTGAAAACGAGGTTATATTATCACTGATAAACCATTAATAATTTTTGATAATCATCTTCATCTTAGAAGAGAGGGACGTTTTATTGAGGCTATTAAAGAGTTTAAAAAAGCAGGTGGAACTCATTTTGTATTATGCCAACTTCCAATGACAAATTTGGTAATACGAGAAAAAAGTTATGAATCATGTTATCAAGAAACATTTGCAATGGCTGATGAACTGCGTTTAAAAATTGATATTGGTGTTTTTGTAACAGTTGGGCCATATCCTGTTGATTATATTAGGTTACTTGAAAAGTTTGGTAAGAAATCTGCTATTTTAATAATGAAAAAAGGGATAGATGAAGCTGCAAAGCTTTGCGAAGAAAAAAAAAGTATTGGGATTGGAGAGATTGGTAGGCCTCATTTTCCTGTTGATGAACAAATTATTAAGGACTCAAATGAGATTCTTTTTTATGGGATGCAAAAAGCAAGAGATGCTAATGTCCCTGTAATATTGCATACAGAAAGTACAACACCAACCCAGTGTAAAGAACTTCTAGAGTTGGGAAAAAAAGCTGGGTTACCTGCACATAAGATTGTTAAACATTACTCACCGCCTTTGATATTAAAAAATGAAAATTATGGTCTTATGCCCTCGGTTTTGGCAAGTGAAAAGAATATTTATGCAGCTATCAAGAAAGGATCGCGCTTTATGATGGAGACAGATTATATAGATGATCCACGTAGACCTGGAGCGGTTCTGGGACCCAGAACGGTTCCTAAAAGAACGTTGGAACTAATGGAGAATGGTATTCTGAACAAAAAGCAGGTTTATGAAATACATAAGGAGAATCCAGAAAAGACGTATGATATAAGCTTGGAACCATAGAATTTTATATAGATTAGATATTTGAGGTTGAGGGTTAAAATGAGTGTAAAGAGAAGAAAATATGATACAAAGACTATTTTAATTGTATTATTTGTTATTGTAGTTATTGCTGCAGGATATATTTTAATTACTAATTTACCAGCTGAAGAAGATTGGCTTACACCTGAAGAATTACTTGGCAATAAAAACACATATCTGGATGGGAGAACAATTGTTGTGAGAGGTTACTATGACAGTAATGAGAGAGCCATTGTATCTACCACGAAAAATGTAGAAAAATCTATACTTCCATTGAACTATTCTAGTGTTAAAAATGCAACTGATATTTTAAAAGATGGTGTCAAGTTTGACTTTACTGGTATACTAGAATCAGTTGATACAGGGGGTTCAGTCCCACCAGGTACCGTTGTAGTATTTGTTGCGGAACAGATAAAACCGGTATAAATTATCCTATATATTTCAACTCTTCTGATTTTTCTTTAGAAAGATTTTCCATCTCTTTTAGTTGATGTGCAATGTGTTCGATTTCTTTTGCCTTTTTTTCTAGAGCTGATAGGTTTATTTCGACATTTGTTATTTCCATCAAAATCTTTAGTACTGCTTTTGCGCTTTTCGGATCAACTAAGTAGCCTGGTGTTTCGCCCATTAAACAAGTTCCTTGTAGTCCTCTTAATTTACCTAAGCCAAGTATTAAACCACTGGCTCCAACTATGCCACCACCTGGTTCATTTTTCTTAAAAATGGCGCCATGCTTTTTCATTGTTTTTACAAGATACTTATCAGTTGTTGCGCATAAAACCTTTGGATCCTTAATTTCATGTCCTAGACCGTAACCACCTAGTGTAAACATTTCTTTTACTCCACACTCTTCAGCAACATCTAGTATCTTTTCAACAAGTTCATATTGGCCATGTGAGGATAGACCTTGATAATCACCAGTTAACAAAACAAGATCTCTTTGATTTTTCTTTTTTGCATTCCAATAATAAAACTCGTTTTTAACAAGTTCAATAGTGCCATCAGTGTTTATAAAAACTTGCGGTGGAAAATCTTTACTGTATAATTCTGCGAATTTGATAGATTTTGTACTATCAATTAAGTGTTCGACTGCTAGCTTTCCAACATTTCCTATGCCGGGTAATCCTTCTATTAAGATGGGATTTTTTAATTTAGGTTTTTTTGTAACGTATCTAATACTGACATAATCCATTATTATTCACCTTTTTGTATCTTCTTAAGTTTCCTTCTATATTTGCCATAATGATCTTGGGGTGAAAACCTTGGTGGGTTATTTGATATTGATTTTCCCTTACATTTTTTACATATCTTATCAAATGTATATTCTTTACAATTATCACAATAGAGTAAATTTGACATTTATTCCTCTAGCTTTCGATGAAATTCACAATCTCCATTATATTTTTTTATCGATTCCTTTATTTTCTCAACAGTTTTTTTCAGTTCTTCCTCAGCAATTTTATAATCAGGAGCTTTTACTGTAATCATATATTGCGGTGCTCCAATATATTTAATTTGGATTTCAACGTCTTCATATTCGCTATTTTCAGCTTTCAAAAGTATATTACGAATATAACTTATTCCATCTGGAAGCCAAGAAGTAACATTGAGATATCCCTTGATATCTACGAACGGAATTGATATATTTGTTTTTGCTACCTCTACAAAATCTTTTAACCAATCTCCTTTAAATCCATCATTTTTTAAGGTTTCGGGATCATAAGCAGCTTCATCAAATGCTGCATATAGAAAACCATATTTTTTAATCAAATCGCTGGCAAACTCTTCGTAACACTGTTCAATGGTTTTTCCTATTTGTTTTGCTACCATTTCTAAAAGTTTATCTGCTTTTTGCGAGTTTTTCCATTCTTGAATTTTATCTCTTTTTTGATGTTCATTAACTCTTTTTAGCGATAGATCAATATGATTCTTTGCTTGGTCCACATGCATTACTTTGCAGACGATTTTTTGTTTCTCTTTGATATGATTACGTATACGTTTTACCCATCCAGTTGCAATTTCAGCTATATGGATAAATCCCTCTTTTTTTGGGTATTCATCTAGTGTTACAAATGCTCCAAAATTCTGAACTTTTACAACAGTACCAACAATGAGCTCTCCTTCTAAAGGGTACTCTTTTTTAATCATATTATTAAACCTTTTTTACTCAATTACCTCTAAAATCTCACCTTTTATAATTGCTTTTCCACCAACAGGTACTGCTAGTTTACTACCACAGATATGACAAGATACTACTGTGCTAGCTTTATCGAATAGAACTTGTTCATTTTCGCAATCCTTACATCTTACTTTGATGAAATTACTCTCAGGTTTTTTCATAATTTACTCACCTATCTCAACTTTGCTAGCTCGTTGGGTTGCTGGCTGATGGCTTTTTTTACAAATAATACAAGTATACTTTAGAGCAGTACGCCTGCTAGTCTTCTCGCGACCTTCTGGTTTTGGTCTTGGAAATCCTCTATATCCCCTCATAACGCGACGGAATCTTCGTTGACCTTGTTTTAGTTCACTTGCTTTCCTCTTTTTTATCTTTTCAACATTATGATCTGTATGCTTCGTACAGGTTGGACAATACCTCTTGAGTTTTCTTGGTCTTTGCATATTTAACTCCGTTAATATAACCTTAGAGTGAAAAGGTAATAAGGAGGTAATATAAAAATGTAAGGCTACTATTTTATCTTGTTTATAACACCTCGTTTTAACAACATATCACTCATATCTTCAGGTAACGATATCAGGTCGTTTTTCCTTAAATTATATTTCTTCTCATCCGTTCCAATAAACTCAGGAATATCTTGAGTAATCCTAACGATTGGATTGGAGTTTTCTTGTTTTTCTACAATTTTTTTTTCTTCTTTAGAACCAACTGTTTTTGTTTCTTCTGATATGTTTTCTCTTGTTTCCATTTCTAAAATTCTTCTACGTGAATTTAGCATGAGATTTAGAACAGGATCAAAAAGATCTTTTTCCCAATCTATCATATTTTTTAAATCTGGATTTCCTCCACGAGCTTTCGAAACTACCGCAAGTAAAATTTTTTTTTCCCGCTGTTCATAAATATTGGTTACAATTTTTTTTGTATTTCGTATTTCATCGTTTAGAAGCATTTGTTTCTGAGATGAAGTTTCACTTCCAAGTCTATTTTTAAGATTTTCTATATATTCTGACAAATCATTATAAAAATCAGATTTTAACTTTGTTAATACTGGTGAATTTTTTTCCAGCTGTTGAATTTTTCTAAGGGTTCTATAACTTATTTCATCTTCTTCCATTTATTTTGCACCTATTATATCATTGCTTATGCTAAGTAATCTTACCTAAATTGATAATTATATAGTTCACTTAATCTCTTTTTGTTCTTAAATTTTTACCTTGATATCATTGTAAAAATAATGTTTAGTAGGCTGATTTTATTTCAATAATTTTGTTACCTATAAAAAAAGAAATAAAAGAGAGTAGTGCATTACATATAATGATCAGAGTATATGAATGAAGAAGAAAAAAAAGCATTTCTTGAAGATTTCAGAAAGTTTGATGTATCAAAAAAATTAGACATGTGGTATTATGCTATAGAGCAAGGAATGTTATGGGAGGAAATTCTTGCTGAAATGTCTGATGTTGCACAGCTTCAGAATATTAAACAAGGTTCATTGGTAAAGGAAGAATGACAATAGATAAATTGTGGTATCATATATGAATGAGGAAGATAAAAAAGAGCTTTTAGAAGAATTTAAGAAATCAGATGGCTCAAAACGACTTGACATGTGGGATTATTCATTAAAGCAGCAAGTATTATGGGAAAATATTATTATTGAACTGCAAAATATTGCAAAGGAGCAAGGTGTTGATAAAGAATTAGAAAAGATGATGGGAGAGGATATGAAAGATCTTTAGGACAACTTTTTAAGATTTTTTATTCATCTAATAATTGCTGCTTTTTTTTTACATTCTGATTCAAAATTTAAAAAATAGAAATTTATGGGGTCTAGTGTTTTAATGGGTAGGTAGAAAAAGATATGAGAATTTAGTTAGACTAAAAATTCATTCTTTTTTCTAGACTAGACCCCACAATATTAACAATTGTTAACTTATTATTTATAATTTTCGTTTTTTTACACTTGGATGTTTTAACGAAAAGTATTTCATAATACTTGATTAAGACAAGATTATGTTAAATAATATTTGCCATTTTTCTTCCAATTAAAAAAACGGCTAAATACGCTGGTAGTTCTTGTTCCCCTGACCCTAAATTAAATTCTTCCCCTTTCATTTTTATATTAAACGGTTGTTTTAACTCAACCTTTACTAGGTCGTCTGATAAAACAACAACGTCTTCTAATGGATCAAAATCATGTAACTTATCAAGTGCTATTTTTTCGACTTTAAAACCTGTCTTTCCATGTAAAGACCCTGGAAGTCTGATGAGACGTTTAATATCACAGGTTACGGGCTCATCGGTTTCTCCTGCACTCATAGAAACAGCAGTCTTTCTTAATGCACTGTTAAGGAAAAACTTACGAATTGTTTTAGATTGATCAAGCCTACCTTCTTTAATTCTTGTTACTCTTTCTTCTGAAAGATCTTCAAGCAGTTTTTTGGCATCAGTTTGTTTTACTCCGTACTCCTTAAGCTTTTCTATAGGATCTTCGCTTTTTTTTATCTCATTTACAATCTCTATTATACCCTTACTTATTCTACCCTGCCATCCTGGTTCGTCAGGTGTTGGCATTTTCAATGTTTTTCCACTCGGATAGCTTCTTCCTCTATATCTTTTTGTTCCAGTTACTTGTTCATGGAAAACCAAAGAATCTTTAAGGTCTCGGCCAGTAATATAGTCAACAATTTCTCTTCTTTCATTACTGTCTAGACTAAGAATCTTAGGATTTTTCACATGACAGTGATATCCTCTCCCTCCGCTGAAATAAAGTTCTATATATTTTTTATCAAAGCCAAAATCATTTAATAAAAAATCATCAACAAGTTTGTAAAATTCTTTTTTCACTATTTTTAGTTGTTCAACATAACCTAGTTTTTCAGCCTCGGGGATATGATCAGAATCTAAATCAAAAATGAGTTCTGCACCCATCCAGTTTTTTTCCTGCATTGTTGCTGCATCTGGCATTTGATAGTATGCCGATGAGTAGTAAGTATGACATGGGCTTTTTTCTTTTAAAAAATTTGTTAAATGTATTTTTTTTTCAAAACCGATATGTCTCATCATTCCTTTACCGCCAAAAAAGACGAATGCAAATTCTCTCCGACCAAAACGGTCTGGCAGCTCGATTTTATTATTTTCGTAATATTTTCTGAATGCATCTTTTAAAAACTCTAATGACTCTTTTGAAGTAATGAAATTCTCCATTGTAAAAAGTCATATGTTTTTTTAGTCTATAACATTTATTCTAGAAATAATCATAGTTAAAAAATAATTTCTGAGATAAAGTTTTATGACCGATAGGATATTACGAATATCAATGAGTAATGCTATAGAAGATGAGCTAATGTCATCATCAGTCGTAAAGAATCTTAATGTTCTTGATTTTGATTATGCCCCTGAAGAGCTAATACATAGAGATGAACAACTTCGTTTTCTTGCTCAAATGTTTAAACCATTACTTTCTCGTGTTTCTCAAAATGTTATTATTAAAGGCCCTGTTGGTACCGGGAAAACAGTTATTGCAAAAAAGTTCTGTAGTTCTCTTGTAAGTCTAGCACGTAAGCAAGGAAAGATAATCGAGTATGCTCATATCAATTGTAGAAAACGATCAACTGATGCAATGGTCTTACTTGGTATTTTAAATCATTTTGATTCTCGTTTTCCAGACCGTGGATTTTCTGTCCCAGAAATGTTGCAGGTTCTTCGCAAGCAACTACAAAAAAGAGAAGCACAGTTGTTGGTTGTTCTTGACGAGGTTGACGCCCTTCTTAAAAAAGACAGTTCTAATTTGATATACGATCTTACCCGTTTTTCAGATGAATCTTTAATTGAAAAAATTCCTGTTTCTCTTATTCTAATCTCTCAAAAGGACATTGTTCCTTTAATAGACCCTGCTACACTTAGTACTTTTAAACGAAGCAATATACTATTACTTGGCAAGTATACCCATGATGAACTATATGATATTGTTAGACAACGTGTGGATTTAGCATTTCATGGCGACACAATCAATGAAGATTGTATAGATCTAATAGCAGATATTGCATCTGAGTGGGGAGATGCACGTTTTGCAATAGAATTATTATGGAAAGCAGGTATTGCTGCAGATCATCAACATGTTGAAATAGTTACACCTGAACATGTTCGCGCTGCTAAAGCTGAAACATATTCTATTGTTACTGAGTCAAAACTAAAGAATCTAGATCGCCATCAACTTTTTACTCTATACGCAGTTGCTAAAAGACTAAAAAAAGATGGTACTGCTTACGTAAACACTGGCGAAGCTGAAAAAACCTATGCTATAACTTGTGAAGAGTTCAATGAAAGACCAAGAACTCATACGATGTTTTGGAATTATCTAAAAGAAATCGAAGGTGCTGGATTTATAAATATAAAACCCTCTGGTAAGGGACACCTTGGCACAACACAGCTTATTTCACTTCCAGACATTCCTGCAGAAATTGTTGGTAATAAAGTAGAAGAATTATTGAAATAAATCTCTTTTAAAACTACAAAATTTTTTTAGAGAACATTTTATGCATTCTGGATTTTTTTTACAATAAGTTTTTGCAAATAAAACAATCGATGCGTGCAATTCATTATAGACTTTTGTTAACTCTTTTTTCGTGTAATTATGGGATAGTTCTGTCTCAAAAAACTTTTGAATTTCCTCATATGAAATATTAGTGTTCAATGGTAATCTTTCACAAATGCGTCTGGTATATGCATCAACTACAAATATTGGTAAGTTACCTGCGTATAGAATTATCGAATCTGCAGTTTCAGGACCAATGCCCTTTAAGGATAATAGCTCTTCTCTAATAGTATACATATCTCTATCAAAGAAATAATCTAGATCTCCTTGATATCTAGTTTTTAAATAGGATGTAAAATCTTTGAGTCGTTTTGTTTTTTGTTTAAAAAATCCAGATGGCCTTATAAGTCCTTGTAATTCTGTTATGTTTACATCAAAAATATTTTTTATATTTAACATATTTTGTGATTTTAGATTTATTAATGCTTTTTCCACATTTGACCATGCAGTATTTTGGGTAAGTATTGCACCAACGATGACTTCAAATCTTGGATCACTACCATTTTTTTCATGATAGCTTTTATCCATAGGCCACCAGTTAAGATCTCCAAATTCTTTTAGAAGAATTTTGTATAGTTTATTTGGAGTTATTATCATTTTTATTCGCTTATGTAATCTTTTATCATCTATGAATTTTTTGTTTGATAGTTTAAGTAGCATTTTTAAAGCAGAAATTGTTACAAGAATTGAAGGTATAAGTATGTATCCTAGCAATGTTGAGGGTAGAACTCTTGAGGAGTATAGGCAATTAGAAATGCAGCTTCATTTAGAGCTTATGAACGCTTGTCGAAAGTATATCTCTAAGCTAGGTATAGTGTCTATAATAGGCATACTTGACATTATAAAACAAGAGACTATTGAATTAGAGAGCGCTACAAAGAAAACTTTTAAAAAGGAAGAATTTGAGACAAATAATAAAATGGCTGAGATGGATCATTTTTTAGATCAATAAAAGGAGAAATATTTTTTAAAAAAAGCCATCTCTCTAAAAATTGATACATAACTAGATAGAGGTTTAAATTAGTTTATTTATATAGTTGTATGTTTGTTCTATAAAATTTATATAATTAATATTAATATAAATAACAATTAATTTTAAATATTCCTTATACCTTTCCTATTAAATATACCTAAGCGGAAGAGATATGAAAGAAAAAAAATTATGTAAAGGTTTGGCTTTTGCCATAATACTCATGTTTGTTGGGTTAGGCTTTGTACCAGATATACATGGTAGTGTTATTAAAAGCGTGAATTTTGATGGTGTACAAAACTATGGGTTTGTATCGGGGGAGCTTATTATTAAACTCGCAAAAGATGCAACTATCTCAAGCAGTCCTATAGAAGTACTTAATGAGAAACACCAAATGATTTCTATTGAGAAGGTTTTTAAAAACTCTGAAAACTCAATACTTGATAATATTTACTTACTTAGTGTTCCAGAAGATACTGATATATTATCTATTGTCGATGATTACTTTTCTTGTCTAGATATTGAATATGCTGAGCCAAATAGTATTTTTTATTTTGCAGGCATTCCAAATGATGAGAATTTTAGTAACCAATGGGCTCTTTGTAATACTGGTCAGGCCAGCGGCTCTCCTGGTATTGATATTGATGCTCTTGAAGCGTGGGGTATAGAAACCGGAGATGAAAATGTAGTGATAGCGGTTATTGATTCTGGAGTAGATTATACTCATCCTGATCTTGCGAATAACATTTGGGTTAACGATGATGAAATCCCTGGTAATAATATTGACGATGATGGTAATGATTTCATTGATGATGTGGTGGGATGGGATTTCGTTGGTGAATCACCTCTCTTTCCTAACCCTGATAATGATCCTTTGGATGATAATGGTCATGGAACGCATTGCGCTGGAATTATCTCTGCAGTAACAAACAATAATATTGGTGTTGCAGGTGTCTGTTGGAGCTGTAAGATTATGCCAGTTAAAGTCGGAGGTGGGAGTTTAGGTTTAGTGAATTTAGTTGTAGCTGTAAAAGGAATTGAATATGCTGTTGATAACGGAGCAGATGTTATCAGTATGAGCTTTGGATCTTATGATTTTTCAGAGACCTTGGATTATGTTCTTAATTATGCTCATGAACAAGGTGTAGTCGTAGTTGCTAGTGCAGGAAATGGTAATACATATCAAAAATCCTATCCTGCCGCCTATGATAAGGTTATCGCTGTTGCAGCAACTGATATAAATGATGGGCGAGCAGAGTTTTCTAACTACGGAAATTGGATCGATGTCGCTGCGCCAGGGTGTGAAATATTTTCCACGATGCCAACATACAATGTTGCAATGAACAATTTGGGATATAATAGGAATTATGATTATTGTGATGGTACCTCTATGTCTTGTCCTATTGTTGTTGGATTGGCTGCCCTTCTATTATCATACGATCCAAATCTTACCACAGATGAGGTAAGAAGTATTATACATTATAGTACTGATTGGGCTGATACTGATAGATACATTGGCAATGGGCGGGTAAATGCACATAAAGCATTGTTAATAGTAGCAGGTATCACTGTCCCTCCAAATAAACCAAACACACCTTCAGGTCCAGCCAATGGGAAAACTAGAACAGAATACACCTATAGTGTTAGCACTACGGATCTTGATGGAGACGACCTTTACTATTTAATTGACTGGGATGATGGCACTTATAGCGGATGGAAAGGGCCTTTTGCTTCAGGCACAACTGGATTGGCAGCTCACAAATGGAATAATCAAGGAAAATATCAAATCAAAGTAAAAGCAAGAGATACTTATGGTGTAGAAAGTGAATGGTCTAACTCATTATTAGTAACCATTCAAGGAAACAGCAAAATAGTTAATGGATTGTTTCTACAGAGTCATCCACATATGTTTCCGATACTACAACTGTTATTACAACGGTTAAGACTATAAAATGGTCAAACTCTTTTTTTCTTCTATGATAATTCATGAGGGTTATGAACCTCGTTCATAGCCTTCGTGTTGCATTTTTTCCATTAACTT
>JAHWGK010000037.1 GCA_020054495.1 Thermoplasmata archaeon
TGCAAGTATTCATATCAGACACAACTCGCATCGCTTAGTGATGAAGAAGCAAGATCGGTTCTAAGAAAAGCTTCAATTACTGGTCGTGAGGGATTTTTCTGCCTTGTTTCAAACATGAATTTGACACTTTCACAGGTAATTAAGATGTACCGACAAAAAGACTCTATTGAAAAGATATTTCACTGTCTTAAAAACGAGATTGAAATTAAGCCGCTTAGAGTATGGTCAACAGAGAGTATCTACGGTGCTCTTATCATTGGATTTCTTACACAATTGATTATCTCATTGATCCGATTTGATCATCGTGAGTTGAAGCATACATCTCCAAAATTCATCAAAATTTCATTGATGAATTTGACAGTTACCGTCGAATTCATTGAATCAGGCTTGAAAAGGTACATTTTTTCCAATTTCAACCCGATTTCTCAGGTGATTTTAGGTAAAAAGAGGGGTATAACTTGATAAATCGGGGCTTTAAAGCCACTATGTAGGGTTTCTGTCAAATACATTTTCTTGACTAATTAGCGAGAGCTTAATGTCAAATTTGGGATTTTATAAATTATACTCTAAAAAATCAGATTTTAAACAATTTTTAGCACAATATTTATATATTATTAAATACAAATATTATTGAATATAAAAAATGAACGATGAAAGGAAATGCTCCAGATGCGGGAGTTTGATGAAAAAAATCCCTATTAAAAGACTAGACTCAGTTATAATAATAGAATTCTACTGTGATAAGTGTGACGAGTCAATAACATTTTATCCAGATCTAGGTACAACTAAATCAGAACGTCCCAGTTTTTTCTAGAATCTAATTTTTTTACATGCTTTAATAATAAGTTACATTTTTATCTTATTCAAATATTTACAAGCACGATAAACATTGAAAATAATCCCAATAGCCTCTGATTCACTTGGCGTACGCTCTATGGCGACATATGTTGAAACGCAAGACTGTAAAATTTTAATTGATCCTTCAGCAGCACTCGGTCCAAAAAGATATGGACTTCCACCGCACAATAAAGAACTAGAGGCTTTTTCTAAAACAAAGAAAAAAATTTCAGAAATTGCTGAAAAATGTAATGTTCTCACAATATCTCATTATCATTATGACCACTATGATCCAAAAGAAGAATTTTACAAAGGAAAAAAAGTATTTGCAAAAGATATTTCAAGCAATATTAATAAATCCCAAAAGCAAAGGGGAACAGAATTTAAAAAAATAACAGAAGAGTCCTGTGATCTTGTTTACTGTGATGATTCAAAATATAAAATTGGAGATGCGGAAATTATTTTTTCTCCGCCCTTTTTTCACGGACCCGAAAATGTACGGCTTGGATATGTGATTATGACAACCATTGATGATGGGGAAAAAAGAATATTACATGCATCTGATGTTCAAGGACCGGTTACAAAAACTGCTAAAGATTACATTATTGATCAAAAACCCGATTTACTAATTATGGATGGGCCTCCAACTATACTCTTAGGATTTAGATTTAGTAGGAAAAATCTTCAAATTGCTTCTGATAATTTAATAGAAATCTTAGAAAAATTAAATTGTGATATTATTCTTGATCATCATCTGCTTAGAGATATTAAATATAAGGAGGTTTTTTCAGAGCCCTATAGGAGAGATGAAATGAAAGTGAAAACTTTCGCAGAATATTTAGGTAAAGAAAACAATACCCTTGAAGCTAACAGAAAAAAATCATGGGGTATATAGCATGAGTTTCACTAAAAGATTGGAAAGAAATATTGGAAAAAAAGAAAAAGATATTGAAAAAGAAAAAATGAAAATTGAGGTTCTTAAAGAGAAACTTGATTCTCATAAGATTACAAGAGCAGAGTTTAACATAAAAAAGAAGAGGATAGAAGAAAAAATTAGAGCAATGGACTCAAGAATGAGAGTTTTACAAGGCGGACTCACAAGAGAGAAGAGACACCAGGAAGAACTTGCGGAAGAGAAAAAAAAGAAGAAAGAAGAAAAACAAAAGAAGAAGAAAAAGAAGGAAGAATAAACAGATTATGACTATCGTTGTTAGAAGAGGAGATATTACCCAGATAGATTGTGATGCTATTGTTAATCCTGCTAATTCTTTTGGTTATATGGGTGGCGGGGTAGCAGGTGCTATTAAACGAATTGGTGGCATTGAAATTGAAAACGAGGCGATTAGTAAAGCTCCGATAAACATAGGAAAAGCTATTGCGACAACAGCAGGAAATCTTCCATGCAAGTATGTCATCCATGCACCTACCATGGAAAAGCCGGCAATGAAAATAGGTGTAGAAAATGTAAAACTTGCAACGCATGCTGCATTAGATCTTGGCGTTGAGCTAAATTTAAAAACAATTGCAATACCTGGAATGGGAACTGGTGTTGGAAGAGTTCCAGTTGAAGATGCGGCAAAAGCTATAACTGGTATAGCAAAAGAGTTTGAAAACAAGTTTGAAAAAATAATTTTAGTTGATAGAAATCAAGATATGGCAAATTCTTTTAGCAAATACATATAAATAAAAAAAAAGAGAAAAATCTCTTAGACTATTTCAAATTCAACAAATAAATTTGCTGAAACACTTAGATCTTTTGGTTTTATATCTGTTGGAGGTGAATACTTAAATTCATTAGTTGGATTAAGACTATCTGTCAGCCCTGCCCCATAAGTCCAATAGCGATATGGACTGTAACCATAGTCAAATGAAACTGATACAACTTCACCAATTCTATGACCTAAGCTACATACTACAGCTTCTGCTTTATTGCGTGCGTCTTTTGCTGCTTTACCCATTACAATGGTTTTGTAATCATTGATTTTTTCGTTGGAGATTTGGAAATCTATACTGTTTATTAGCGCGCCGGCCTCAACTGATTTATCAATAACACTACCAACCTTATCGAAATCTTCAGTAGTGACTTTTATAGAACATGTTGCAGTATAATCAGTCCAGACTTTTGTATTGTTGACCCAAATGTAATTCTGATAAACTCTGTAATCTGTTGTTTCAATATTGTCTTCACCAATTCCTAACTTGAGTAGGGTGCTGATAACTATCTCAATGATAACTGCGGTTTCATTTTTTGCAGCATCTGCAGAGTCGTTTCTTCGTTCAATTTTAATTTCCACTGATGCTTGATCAGGTTCAAAAGACTCTTTTGCATTTCCTTGCGCACTTATGATTCTAGCTTCTGCGGAGCCTTCCGGAATAAACATAGACGTGCTTACGAAAACTCCAAATACAATAATGCATGCCACGCAAATGGCCGACCAATTTAGTTTTTCCATTTTTTTATCACCAAATGTTATATTATTCCTTGAAGTATATAAAAGCCTGGAAAATGTTTGGAAAAAACCGAACAAGAACAGCACTCATAAATTAGGGTACTATAAATCATTCAATTTTATAAAAACAATATTTATCTTGTGCGAATATTCAAAATGAAAACAATATGGTAAAAATTTAAGTTATTTAGACTATTTATTAGAAAAGTTTAACTACCATTACGTACATATTAGTACATATAAGTACTTGGCGACATTATGACCTTAAAACAGATAAGCCTTACCATACCAGAAAATTTGCTGAAAGCATCAAAAGAATATTCAAAAGAATTTGGTTATAGAAATATTCAAGAGTTCATTCTAGAACTTATCAGAAAAAAAGTATTCTTTGAGAGAATGGAAAGATATCAAAAAATTGAAAATGATATGATGCATGGGAAAAATGTTAAAAAATTCAACCAAAAAGATGCCGTTGATTATCTAAAGAGTTTGTAACATGGAATACATTGTTGAGTTTAGCTCACATTTCGAAAAATCCATGAAAAAGTTGGAGAAAAAAGACAAGACATTGTTCAGCCAAATACAAAAGAAACTTATTGATATCGTACAGGACCCAGGACATTACAAATCTCTTAAAAATGTTCTTGCTGGATATATGAGAATACATTTTGGCCCATTTGTTCTTGTGTTTAAAATAGAAGGAAATGTTGTAAGAATAATATCACTTGACCATCATGATAAAGCATATTAGGATATTTACATGGTTGTATACTCTTTGAAGAATAAGATTTATAACCAATAAAAAGCGAATTCAAATCTTATCCTCTGTGTGAATCGGACTCCAATAAAATTTACTAGTAAATTCATGTTCCCGCCCTGATGTGAATTTCTCTATTTTATTTTTTGTTTGGAAACAAATCGCCCTATTCTCTTCGGTTTGGGAAAAACCAAACAAACATTTATTGTTAATATCTTATAGAAAGTCCATCAAAACCATTTGTTGGTTCTTGAATATTTTTTACTTCAACATTTTCAACTTTTGCAAGTGGCGGACCTCTATGACACCACTCGACCATTTCTTTTACAAGTTCTTCTTCACCTTCAAATATTGCCTCAACACAACCTTCAGATGTATTCCTAACCCAACCTGTTATACCAAGCTGCTCAGCTTTCTGTTGTACAGAAGCTCGAAACCACACTCCCTGAACTCTCCCAGATATAACAACATGCACATTTGACTTCATAACAGTTTCACCTAGGGTCTAAATCGTATAAGGGTTCGTGGAAACGGAATTGCATCTTTAATGTTGTCAATTCCACAAATCCACGCAACAACACGTTCAACACCAAGACCATAACCCACGTGTGGAACAGAGCCATATCTTCTAAGGTCAAAGTACCATTCATAGTTCTTAGTTTTTTCTCCTTGTTCTTTAAGTCTTTGCTTCATATCTTCAACGTCAAGACTTCGTTGAGAACCACCAACTATTTCACCATAACCTCCTGGAGCAATCATGTCGAAACAAAGTGCTGTTTTTGGATCTTTTGGGTCTCTTGGTTTATAGAACGCCATAATCTCTATTGGATAATTGGTGACAACCACGGGTGTTTCGAAATGATCCATTAATTTGTTTTCTTCAAGAGTTCTTAGATCCTTACCCCATTTAACATTCATGTTTTCCTTCTTGTTGAGGATGTCAATAGCTTTGGTATAAGTAATTGTTGGAAACTCTGATTTTGCAATAAGCTGTAATTTTTTAATATCCTGATCAAGGATGTTAAGTTCACGTTTATTGTGTTTTAAAACCTTATTGAGGATAAACCGGATCTCATCTTTAGCAATCTCTGTTACATCATGAAGATCTGCCCATGCTATTTCCATCTCAGCCATCCAAAACTCAGATAGATGCCTCGAGGTTTTTGATCGTTCTGCTCTAAATGTTGGCCCCATGTTATAAATCTTTTCGAGTGAAAAAACAGCCGCTTCGGCATATAGCTGCCATGACTGAGATAGATATATTTTATTGTCATAGTATTTCACTTCAAACAGGGTAGAGCCACCCTCACATTGGTTTGGTTGAAGGATTGGGGCATCAAATTCATAATAACCATTGTTTCTGAAAAATTCGTGTATTGCACCGACTATTGTTGATCTAATCTTAAGAACAGCTGAAAGTTTCTGGGAGCGTATCCAAAGATGTCTTTGATCAAGTAAAAACTCAGGACTCTGATCCTTCACTATAGGAAAAGGCTCTGCAAAATTAACAATTTTAAAACCAGTAACTTGAAGTTCAAATCCGTCGGGTGCACGATCGTCTCTTTTTACGGTTCCTTTTATTTCAACACTTGACTCAATTAAGGCTTTTTTACTATCTTCAAATTCATTTTCTGGTAGATTATCTTTTTTAATGGTTGCTTGTAACGTACCAGTAGCATCTCTAATTATAGTGAATACAATGTTACCACTACTTCTTGTTCGATGTATCCATCCGCGTAGATGGATTGCTTTATCTGTTTTTTTTCCGTCAAGTATCTCTTCAATTCTTGTCCATTGAGTTCCTGACATTATAAAATCACTCACAACAGGATATAATTACAGCATATATGAATTACGGTAACAAATAAAAAAAGAACTGGACTATCCTCCCTAACGCTTAAATATGACTTCTATTATTAATGGCAATGCCTTCTCTTTGTATAGGGAATAACAATTTAGATATAAATTAACAGAGGTTGTAAACTTGGAAGATTCATCAAAACCAAATAAAGAAATGCCTGATGCGCCACCTGAAAAAGTCAAAGATGAGAATGTAGAAGAACCACAGCCTGAGCCAGAAGTTCAATCTAAAGAAGAAACTAAAGAGTCAACAGACGTAAAAGAACCTGAAACTGAAGAAAAAGTTGAACCAACTTCTGAAGAAGGAGCAGATACACAACCAAAAGAAAAACCAACTGAAGCAGAAGATAAAGAAGAAAAAGCAAAAGAGCCAGAAAAGGTTGAAGTAAAGAAGGATAAGCCAAAGAAAAAAGTAGATAGGGGACCCGATTTTAAATATATAGTTAGATTCTCAAATACTGATGCTGATGGAGAAAAAAAAGTTATCTATGGCTTAACTAGTGTTAAAGGAATTGGAGTAAAAATTGCTACACTTATTGCCGATAAGACAGGGATTGATCGCAATACTAAAATTGGGGATTTGACTGATGCTCAAGTTGAGAAGATACAAGAAAATATAGATAATGTAAGCAATAATGCTCCTGCTTGGATGCTTAACCATCGTAAGGATTATGAAACAGGATTAGACCTTCATTTAATTAGTTCAGATATTGATATGAAATTAAGAGATGAAATCAACATTATGAAAAAAATCCGGTCTTATAGGGGTATAAGACATGAACGTGGTCTTGCTGTGAGAGGACAACGCACAAGAGCAAATAATAGAAAAGGATTATCACTTGGCGTATCAAAAAAGCGGGTAAAGGAAGGTAAGTGATTTTTATGGGTAAACCAAAATTCTCCAGGAAACAATATGAAACTCCAAGTCATCCATGGCAAGAGGATCGTATAAAAGCTGAAAATGAACTAACTAAGAAGTATGGTCTTAAGAACAAGAAGGAAGTATGGAAGGCTCAGACCAGATTGAGAAAATATCGTGGACAGGCTAGAGAATTTTCTGCAAAGATGGGCAGTGGTGATCTTCAGAGTAAAAAAGAAAGTGATCAATTAATAATGCATCTTAGTAGGATGAATTTTCTACCGCCTAATTCTTCATTAGACGATGTATTGGCACTTGAAATTGAATCGATTTTATCTCGTAGGTTACAAACTCTTACTTATCTCAAAGGACTTGCAAGCACACCAACTCAGGCAAGACAACTAATTTCCCATGGGCATATACTAATTGGTGATAGACGAGTAACCGTTCCAGGTTATTTGGTTACAAAAGATGAGGAGGGAGAAGTTGGTTATTCAGCTGATTCTCCACTAAATGATATCATGCATCCAGCAAGACCTCGCACTGATTTTAGATCAGCTCCCATTAAAAAAGAGATTAAACCAGAAGAAGCAAAGGAAGAAATAAAAGAGGAAAAGCCTACAAATGAAGCACCAAATGAAGAAAAATCTTCTGAACCGGAGCAAAAAGAAAAAATACCTGCAGAAACAGCTAAAGAAGAAGCTCCTGAGCCTGAAAAAAAACCACCAGAATCAGTTGAGCCCACAAAAGACGAGGGGCCTGAGAAGAAACCGGTTGAAAAAGCCGTGAAAAAGCCAGTTGAGAAACCAAAAGAAGAAAAAGCTGGTAAAGAAAATAAAGAAGCTGAAGGTAAATCAGATGAAATTAAAGAAGGAGGTAATTAAAAATGGGAAGATGGGGAATTGCACATATTTTTGCATCATTTAACAATATTATTATTACAGTCACAGACTTAACTGGAGCTGAGACAATTGCACGATGCTCTGGAGGTATGGTGACAAAATCGGCAAAAGATGAGGGGGCACCATATACCGCTATGAAAGTTGCACAGGCCGTTTCAGAGGCGGTCCGTGAAAAAGGAATTGACAGAGTAAACGTCAAAATTAGAGGTCAAGGTGGAAACAAGCAAGGAACACCTGGGCGTGGTGCCCAAGCTGCAATTCGTGCTCTGGTAAGAAGTGGTCTTAGAATCGGCAAAATTGAGGATGTAACACCTCTTCCACATGACGGTTGTAGAAAAAAAGGTGGCAGACGCGGTAGAAGAATTTAGGTGACATAAATATGAAAGTTGAAATTAAAGAACTTAAGCCTAAGAAAGCAGTCATAAAAGTTGAGGACATAAAACCTTATTTTATTAATTCTCTGAGAAGAGTTATGCTTTCTGAGTTGCCTAAACTTGCGATAGATAATGTTGTGATATATGACAACACTAGTGCACTTTTTGATGAGATTATTGCCCATCGTTTAGGTATGGTTCCAATTCCAACTGATTTAAGTCTTTTTACATTTAGAGATAAATGCGTTTGTAAAGGTAAAGGATGCCCAAACTGTACAGTTCGTTATACCTTGAGTAAAGAAGGAGAAGGAACAGTATATTCTGGTGACCTGCAACCTGCTGAGAAAAGCTGGGCAATAACCGAAGATAAAATATCCATAGTAGAGCTATATGGAGATCAACGTTTAATTCTCGAGGTAGAGGCAATTCTTGGGCGTGGAAAAGATCATGCAAAATGGCAAGCTGTTCAAGCGCCAGGATACAGAATGGAAACCTCCATCGAATTTGATAAAAAAAGATTAGCTGATGTAAAAGAATTTGTAAATAAATTACCAAAAGACCTTGTAGAAATCAAAGGGGATAAACTAGAGATGCAAGATATTAAAAAATTACCTATCTTGGAATCTTTTATAGATAAAGAAACTGTAGATTTTCTTACTGTCAAAAGAGATCCCACGAAGATAACTTTTAGTTTTGAAACAGATGATTCAGTTAGTGCAAAAGATGCCATATTAGAATCGGCAAAAATCCTTGAAAAAAAATATACTGAGCTCAACAAGCTTCTTAAAAATCTAAAATAATTTTTTTACCAAAAATATCTTTTATACACTTTCTATTTTATTTTTTCAAATCTGGGCCCGTGGGGTAGCTTGGTATCCTTGTAGCTTCGGGAGTTATAGACTTGAGTTCAAATCTCAGCGGGCCCATTTCCTTGTTAATCTTTAAAGGTTTTATAGTGTTGTAGATACATGATCATCTTTTTATATAATTGAATATGCAGATACGTATGTAGATACATATGCATATAACTAAGAGGACATAATAGACTTATATATTTAATAACTAACTTTCTTGGAAAACGATAGATCTTTTATACTAAATAGTAAATGTTTTAAGTCAGATTGTTTTAATACACAAACAAATGAAAATAAATGAAATATTTTACTCCTTGCAAGGAGAAGGTAAGTGGACAGGGCTTTGCAACATATTCATAAGAACTTCAGGTTGCAATCTAAGATGTTCTTTTTGTGATACACAATATGCTTACAATGATGGGAAAGAAATGAGTATTGACAAAATTTTGAGTCGAATCAGTAAATATCCATGTAAATATATCTGCATAACCGGTGGAGAACCATTGTTGCAAAATGAGATATTAGATCTTGTTGATATTATTTTAAAAAGAAATTATAAAATCTGCCTTGAGACAAATGGAAGTATAGATATTAAAAGACTATCTAATAGAAAGCCTTTGGTTATCTCATTAGATATAAAATGCCCGTCATCAAACATGCATGAGAAAATACTATTAGAAAATATATCGCTCCTGAAAAAAGAGGATCAGTTGAAATTTGTTATCAAAGATAAAAATGATTATAACTATGCGAAAAAAGTAATTAAAAAATATAAACCAATTTGCACTGTTTTTTTTCAACCTGTCTGGGGCACAAATCCAAGTGATTTAGCCGACTGGATAATTTGTGATGGATTAAAAGTTAAACTAGGTTTGCAGCTCCATAAGATAATATGGGGTGACAAAAGCGGAATATAATAGAATTTAACAGGATAAATAGATTAGTCATGCTAACACAAACTATATACACAACAAGCGTATTCTGAGTTGAAAAATTAAAATTGTTTATAGCAATATTTATTTGATAAAAATCGAGGTGAAATAAAAATATGCAACCGGCAAATATGGCATACGATAGGGCTATTACTGTCTTTTCCCCAGATGGAAGATTGTTCCAAGTGGAATATGCTCGAGAAGCAGTGAAAAGAGGTACAACTACTGTAGGTTTGAAATATAAAACAGGTGCGGTTTTAATTGTTGATAAACGTGTTACCTCTCGTTTGGTAGAGCCAGGATCAATTGAAAAGATATTTGAAATAGATGGGCACATTGGCTGTGCTACATCTGGTCTTGTGGCAGATGCAAGGGTGTTAATTGATAGAGCACGTTTAGATGCTCAGATAAACGAAATTACATATAATGAAAAAATACAGGTAAAAACTCTTTTAAAACGTATTTGCGATTTCAAACAGACATATACGCAATATGGTGGAGTAAGACCCTTTGGCACAGCACTGTTAATAGCAGGTGTTGATGAGACTGGGCCAAGATTGTTTTCCACTGATCCATCTGGTGCATTGATGGAATACAAAGCTAGTAGCGAGGGATCAGGACGAAATGGAGCAATGAGTTATTTTGAGAGTAATTACAGAGAAGATCTATCTTTAGAAGAGGCTATTGATATGGCTATTAAGGCTCTTCATAAAGGAACTGAGGGGAAGCTTAATCCCGAGGCTACTGAAATTGGTGTTGTTGATAAAAATATCAAGTTTCACATTTTACCACCTGATAAAACAAAGGAATACGTAGCTAAAGCAGTTGGAGGAAGTTAGAATTGGTTAGTCTAGATGACGCAGTCATTGCACGTTTGAAAAAGGGAGAAGAACACTTTGAAGTACTAGTTGACCCTTACGCAGCAGCTGATCTTATCGATGGGAAAGATGTAGATGTCGTTCAAAGTCTTGCTATAGACTCAATTTTTAAGGATTCAAAAAAAGGTACTCATGCATCTGAAGAGTCACTTCATAAAAGTTTTGGTACCGATGACATAGCAGAAATCTCCACACAAATAATTTTAAAGGGGGATATACAACTCACTACAGAGCAACGGCATAAAATGCAGAAGAATAAGAAAAATAGAATTGTTGAAACAATTGTAAAAAATGCAATGGACCCAAAGACAAAAGCTCCGCATCCGCGTCAGAGAATCGAACTTGCAATGGAACAAGTAGGAGTGCATGTTGATCCTTTTAAACCAGTAAGTGAACAGGCTAAAACAATTATTGAGCTTTTAAGACCTATTATACCTATTTCTATGGAAAATATTAGGATATCAGTCAAAATTCCCGCAGAACATATCGGCAAAGCTTATGGAGTCATCCGTAACTTTGGAAGCCTTGAAAGGGAGGATTGGCAATCAGATGGCTCCTGGATTGGTATCATTAGACTTCCTGGAGGTATGCAAACTGATTTTTATGACAAGTTAAACGATGTTACAAAGGGGAATATATCCACAAAGATTTTAAAGTGATTTAGATAGAGGTTATTATTTTATGAATCAAGAAAAACGTGAAATAGTTATTCCAAGTCAGCTTTTGGGTGAGATTAAAAATAAAAAAGCTGGAAAAGGGACTTTTGTTGAAAATGGAAAAATATATTCAGAAATACTAGGCATATTGAACAATAATTCAGAGTATGTCAATGTAATCCCACTGAAAGGTCGTTATGACCCTATAGAAAAAGATTTTGTTATTGGTATTGTTGACATAGCAATGGCATCAAGTTGGCTTGTTGATATTAATGCTGCATACCCTGCACTTTTACATGTAAACGAAGTACCGTGGGACGTAGAGTTTGGTGAGACCGAAAAATATTTAAACCACGGTGATTCCATAATGGCTAAAGTTTTACAGGTTGACCAAGAGAAAAAACTACAGATTACTCTTAATGATCGTAATTTGTTTAAAATCAAGGGTGGACAAATATTTAATGTAGAACCTCATAAAGTACCAAGAATCATTGGTAAAAAGGGCTCAATGATATCCCTTTTAAAAAAATATACAAATTGCCGAATAATCGTTGGCCAGAATGGAAGAATATGGTTAGATGGTAGCGATGACGGTGTGAAAAAGGTAATAGATACGATAAAAATGATAGAAAACAATGCTCTATCATTTGGACTTACGAATAAAATTGAAAATTTATTAAAAAAAGACGCAAAGGATGTGCATTAAATGAATTCAGACATTAAATTATTTGAAAATGGAAAGCGTTTAGATGGAAGAAAAAATGATGAACTGCGAAAAATAAAAATTGAAGTAGGTGTACTTCATAGAGCAGAGGGATCATGTTATTTAGAATGGGGTGACAATAAAGTTATTGTTGCTGTATATGGCCCAAGGGAAGCAATCCCAAGACATACACAAAACCCTTTACGAGCAATTGTGAATGCTAAATATAATATGGCTGCTTTTAGTGTTGGTGATAGAAAGCGTCCTGGACCCGATAGGCGTAGTAGAGAGATATCCAAGGTAATTTCTGAAGCTTTGGAAAACGTCATTTTAGTTGAAAAATTTCCTAGAGCATCAATTGATGTTAATATCGAAGTTTTAGATGCTGAAGCCGGAACTAGATGTGCAGGTCTTACTGCAGCAGCAGTAGCCCTTGCAGATGCTGGAATACCAATGAAAGATATACCAGTTGCCTGTGCAGCGGGAAAAATAGAAAATCAAGTTGTTTTAGACCTAGGAAAAGAAGAAGATAATTATGGATCTGCGGATCTTCCTATTGCAATTTCTCCACGTACTGGTGAGATTCTGCTTCTTCAGATGGATGGACATTTAACTGTGGAGGAATTTGATAAAGCACTTGATTTGGCAATTAAAGGCTGTTACATTGTGTCAGATATTCAGAAAAAAGCAATTTTAGAAAAATATCAACCTAATTCGGAGGGGAAATAAGATGACAATTATTCCATCGATAAAACGAGATTTTTTAGTAAAACTTGCAGAAGACGGAAAAAGGGCAGATGGACGGAAATTTGACGAATTTAGAAATATAGAGATTGAGGTAAATGTTATTTCAAAAGCAGAAGGATCTGCTAAAGTAAAAATTGGTAACACCCAGGTACTTGCTGGAATTAAAATGGACATAGGTGAACCCTATCCTGATACACCAGATTCAGGTGTAATGATAACTGCAGCTGAGCTTATTCCACTTGCATCTCCAGATTTTGAATCAGGTCCACCAAGAGAGAATGCCATAGAGCTTGCACGAGTTGTTGATAGAGGAATCAGAGAATCTGAGGTTATTGAAGTTGATAAGTTATGCGTAGTACCCAGTGAGAAGGTCTGGCTGGTTTTTATTGACATTCATGTCCTTGATTATGATGGGAACTTATTTGATGCTGCATCTCTAGCAGCACTTGCTGCTCTTTTAACTACAAAAGTTCCTGCGGAGCGTTTTGAACTTGGAGAGGATTATCCATTACCACTAAAAGAACCACCAATATCGTGTACTTCTGTTAAATATAATGGTGTTGTAGTTATGGATCCTTCCCTTGATGAAGAGGCGATTGCAGAAGTAAGACTTACAATTGCAACAGATAAAAACGGTGATATACGTGCCATGCAGAAAGGTTTAAATGGTAGTTTTAATCTAGATGAGATAAAAAAAATTATTAAAACCTCTTTAGATAACGGTAGGAAAATCCAAGAACTATTATACAAAAGCGCGGGTAAATAATTATGGCAAAAAGAACAAAAAAAGTAGGATCTGCAGGGCGTTTTCAAGCAAGATATGGTGTAAGAGCAAGAACAAGAGTACGTAATGTTGAGGTTATACAGAAAGCGAAACATATCTGTCCAAGCTGCGGTCATCAAAAAGTAAAAAGGACTGGTACAAGCATATGGCAATGTAGAAAATGTGGTGTCAAGTTTGCTGGTGGTGCATATCAACCCAAAACTGAATCCGGCCAGAATGTTGAAAAAATGCTAAGAGGCGAAACAGTAACTCCTGAAATAAAAACAGAAACTCAGGAAGATGAAGGTGAAAAAGCTTGACTGGCTATAAATGTGGACTATGCAAAAAAAGTGTAAAGTTCGATGTGAAAAACATAGGTATTCAGTGCCCATATTGTGGTAGTAAAATCTTTTACAAAGAAAGACCAACTGTTGCCAAACATGTTAAATCAAGATAAAATGATTTTATGAAAAGTGCTAGTTTTGTTTTTAATTTTAGTTCTGAAGAAGAAGCAAAAATTATAGCTGAATCACTAGGCCCTGAGATAAAATACAAGATTCCGAAAACAAGTGTTGAAGCGTCTCTTTCAAGCAAAACTTTTTCTTTAAAAATAAAAGCAAAGGATATCAGTTCTTTGAGAGCAGCATGCAATTCATATCTACGTTGGATTAATACTGCACTTAATGTAAGAAAAACAGTTTAAACTTCTATTGTTTCTTTTCTTCTAGGACCTATAGAAATAATTGCTATAGGGGTTTTAAGTTCTTTTTCAATGAACTTCAGATATTCTTGTGCTTCTTTTGGCAGATCAGCAAATTTAGTTGAATTTCCATTAATCTTATTCCATCCTTTGAATTCCTTGTACACTGGTTTACATTTCTTTACGTCTTCAATGTTTGCTGGGAAATAGTCGATTTCTTTTCCTCTCAACTCATATTTTGTACAAATTTTCACAGTTTCTAAATTGTCAAGAACATCAAGTTTTGTTATTGCAAGTTTTGTAATCCCTGAAATCATACAAGAATGCTTTACTACAACAAGATCAAGCCATCCACATCTCCTAGGTCTGCTAGTAGTTGTACCAAATTCATGTCCTTTTTGTTGAAGATATTCGCCTGTTTTGTCAAAGAGCTCAGTTGGCAATGGCCCTTCTCCAACCCTAGTTGTATAGGCTTTTACAATACCAATAATATCATTAATGTTTTTTGGACCTATACCTGTTCCAATACTTGATCCACCAGCAATGACATGAGATGATGTTGTATATGGATATGTTCCATAATCAACATCAAGCATTACTCCTTGTGCACCCTCTAGAAGAATATTTTTATTGTTTTTAATTGCATTATTTAACTCTATGTGGGTTGTTGTTACAAAATCTTTTAGTTTTTCTCCATATCTGATGTATGCATCCAAAATTTCTTTTTTATCTAGTTTTTTGTCTATATTATATACATCTAAAATTCTTTGTTTAATTGGAATTATTTCATCAAGTTTTTTACTCAACGTGTTTTTGTCTGTAAGATCTATAGCGCGTATTCCTTTACGAGCTACTTTGTCGCTGTAACATGGTCCAATGCCTCTTTTTGTAGTACCTATTTTTTTATCACCCAGATATTTTTCATCAGCACCATCAAGAATTTTGTGATAAGGCATTATAATATTAGTTCTATCGCTTATGAGAATTTTTGGTTTAATACCACGTTTCTTAAGATTATTTATTTCATTAATCAAAATCTCAGGGTCCAATACTACACCATTTCCAATCACACCGGTTTTTCCCTGTATCACACCAGATGGAGTTACATGAAGTTTGTAGATTTCATCACCAACTTTGATTGTATGCCCAGCATTATTTCCCCCTTGGAATCGAACTACATAGTCAGCATCTTTAGAAAAATAGTCAACAACTTTCCCCTTTCCTTCGTCGCCCCACTGCGCACCTATTACCAGGTTAACGGTCATGATGGTTCACTTACCGGGCATAAGAAACCAGATACATAAAGATGATGTATGAAAAATGAATAAATCAGAGGAAGGTTTTATAACAGAAAGACTATACGACCAAAGAAATGCCAAGAGACTGGAGTCAATTTGAATCAACATATAACGTTACTAACTTAGATATTGAGTTATTAAAAAGTGAAGTTGGTAAACATTTTCCTTTCTATGACATGAAATATAATGTTAGTACTGCTGCATTTTTTTGCAGAATTGAAAAAGAAACACTTGAAGAAAAATTCAATTCATTACGCAAATCTCTTTCAGAAAAAGGATACATCCCCAGGCTCCATTATGAAAAAGGCGAGCATGCTATCTACATCATCCAAAAACCAAAGAGAAAAGAAAAACCTATCTGGATTAATATCTTACTTTTAGTTGCAACTATCATTACAACAATTCTCACAGGCTCGCTCCTACATGTGGGATTTAACGATATATGGAGTATGCCAAATGCTATGGAATTGTTTAAGGTTGAACACTTGTTTTACGGAGCGGTTCTGTTTGCTCTCCCACTTATGAGTATACTTTTTGTACATGAAATGGGACATTATTTTACTTCAAAAAAACATGGTATTGCTACATCCCTTCCTTATTTCCTTCCAGTACCTCCAATATTATCATTTAACATTGGAACTTTTGGTGCATTAATTTCAAGTAGAGATCCAATGCCAAATAAAAAAGCATTATTCGATGTAGGAATATCTGGACCAATAGCTGGTTTTCTTGTTGCTGTGCCAATTACAATAATAGGAATTGCAACATCAGAAATTATTATCTCCCCTGAAATTGCCTCTGGAGAAACCATATTAGGAAGTTCGCTTCTTTTTACAATTCTAATCCATGGTATACATAATATCTCTTTTGGAACAGATTTTGCAATCAATATGAACCCAGTAGCATTCGCAGGATGGGTAGGCCTCCTTGTAACATCTATTAATCTTCTTCCAGCAGGTCAATTAGATGGCGGGCATATATTTCGTGCAGTTTTTGGAGAAAAACAAAAATATATAGGATGGGCAGCAGTTTTCATCATGATCTTCACAGGATGGATATTCTTTGCAATCATAATCATTTTCATGATGGGTATGACGCACCCGCCACCACTCAATGATGACACTGAACTAGATATAAAAAGAAAACTGCTCTTTGCCGTGGCACTTGCTATGCTGATACTGTGCTTCGTTCTTGACCCAATATCTATCAAAGCCTAATTTTTTTGTTTACATCGCAACCATTTAATACTCTCATATAAATCTACCCTTTGGAGTGACAAACATGAAAACATATCTAACTATTATGTTTAACAGCGAAGGAAGCTCGCCATCAGAAGTAAAAGATCAATTACTAAACATGGGTTTTAAGGCAACCAAAGGAAACTATGATTTTGTATATGAATGGGATGGAGAATCTACAAGTGTGGAAGAACTCGTGTGGTTTGCAGATAAAGTACACGTGGCTTTAAAAAAGAACAAAATATATTTTACTATAGAGACAATTTAGTTACTCTATTTTCTACCATTATTTTTAATTTTATCTACCGATCTACTAAGAATACCCATAAACGTGTGATATTCCCATTTTGACGGCATTGATCTACCTATCATTCTACGAAACATTATCTTTGTTTTTTCTTTTTTATGTTCGGGGTAATCTATTTCGTCTAATAAATTCGAAAAAAACTCATATAATTTTTCTGCTTCGTTTTTTTCAATATTTCTTTTTTCTTTTGGTGTAAATTTTCTTTTTATATATAGGTTATACAAAACTAGATTTACTGCGTGAGATAAATTGAGTGAAAGATATGAATCACTTGTAGGAATCTTGATCATGATGTCGCATTTTGCGATTTCATTGTTATACAGTCCAAAGTCCTCCCTGCCAAAAACAAAACCTATTTTTCCATCTAGTTCAAATGTTTTACTTGCAAAATCTTCAATTAAAACTGCGTTTCTAAGATGTCTTTTGTCATTTTGACTCTCAATTGATGAAGTTGCAATGAGATAATCAATATCCTTTACGGCTTGCTCAAAAGATGTAAAAATCTTTGCATCATCAATTATTTTATGAGCATGCATAGCTCTACTATAACATTCATCATCTAGCGCACAAGGATTAACCAAATAAAGATGTTTAAAATCAAAATTAGCCATTGATCTAGCTACTGCACCTACATTTCCACCATATTTTGGCTCAACAAGTACAATATAAAAATCTGGAATTATTTCTCACCATCCAATAGAGTGTTTATTTAATTTTTAATTCTTGTTCTTTTTCTTTAACCATCTTTCTATATTTGGATGGCAAATGCTTAGCTGTTGCTTTTATTTCACTATGCATTTTAAGCAATTCTGATCTTTTATTTGTCTCAAGCTCCTCTAAAATAAACTTTCTATTTGTAAAAAAGCTATAAAGATACCATACACCTGCAATTAAAACAATAAATCCAATTCCGAGCAAATAAAGACTCCAATTGAAAATCTCATCTGAAAGATTTAAAAAATTCATGGGATGACCTTCCAAAATCCCAGTAATTCCAATAAAGAGGATGAAAAATCCCAAAACAGTCAAAATAATGCTAAATACAAATACAAATTCTCTTAAAAACCCGGTTATTTTTCCACTCATCTTTTCAACACCTCTTTTTAATATGTTTTTGCGTATCTCATCCATGTAGTTGCAGATTTACCGCATACTGGACAAGTATCTATACATTTTACATCTTCAATTGGTTCCCCTAATGTGTTACCATCTAATATATCTTCTATTTTAAGTGCACAATCATCAGTTCCACACCAAGGAAGTTCAATAATTCCCTTAAGATTCTTTGCTTTCTTAATATCATTAACTCTATGCATGTTTTCATCAAGATATTTCTTTGCATTGCCATAAAGGTTTTTAGATATTTTATCAAGTTCATCTTTTATCACATTTACAGAAGATTCTTGTGAAACAGATCTTTTATCACTGTTATCTCTTCTTACTATCACAATTTCTTTTTTTTCTAAATCTTTAGGGCCAATTTCAATACGTAATGGAACTCCTTTTAACTCCCAGTTGTAGTATTTGTTTCCTGGAGTGATATCTCTTTTATCAACATGTGATCGGATGCTACTTTCTCCGAGTTTTTTACAAAGAGCATCACATGCATTAAAAACTGGTTTTTCTTTGCCTTTGAAAATTATTGGTATTACCACAACTTGGACTGGAGCAACCTCGGGCGGCATCACAAGCCCTTTATTGTCCCCATGTATCCCAATAAGTGCACCAAGAATACGTTCACTCATACCATATGTTGTTTGATGACAATTTGCATGTGTTCCATCTTCAGTTTCATAAGATATTTCATATGGTTTAGAAAAATTATCTTTATATTGATGTATAGAACCTAGTTGAAGTGTTCTTCCAGATGGCATGAGAACATCTATACTAATTGTATAAAAAGCTCCTGCAAATTTATCCCAATCAGGGCGTTTACTTAAAATATAGGGAAGACTCAGTTTTTTAAATAGTCTGTCAGCAATTTCTTTATCTTCTTTTACTTGATTTTCAGCGTCCTCGAAATCCACATGACAGGTGTGAGCTTCAAAGAAATGAATTTCTCTAACTCTAATGAAAGCACGTGTTTGTTTTGTTTCATATCTAAAAGTATTAACTATTTGAAAGGTTTTTAATGGTAAATCAGCATGTGATCTAATCCAAAGGGAAAATACAGGATACATTGCCGTCTCAGATGTAGGCCTCAGAAGCCATCTTTCTTCCAACTCATTAAGACCCGCATGTGTTACCCAATATACTTCACTACCAAATCCTTCAATGTGTTCTTCTTCTTTTTTAAAAGAAGACTCTGGGATTAAAAGTGGAAAACAAACCTCATGATGATTTGTTTTAATCATCTCCTCTCGAATCAACCTGTCTACATGACTCATCAGCTTCCAACCATAAGGCCGCCAGACATTCATGCCTTTAATCGGGTATCTCTTATCACATAAATCTGCAAGTTCTACAATTTCATTGTACCATTCGTTGAAATCATCAGTTTTTTTGATTTTTGTTTCAGGCATTGAGCTTCAACCTACAAACCAAAAAAGACATTATAGTCTTAAACATAACGGTTTAAAAGAAATAAATTATACTCCTCTTCCTTCCTTTGCTTTTACTCGCAGTTCTTTTGATCGGCATCGTCTGCATCTCTTTGCTTTAGATGCATTTAATGCTCCACATTTCATGCATACTTTTTTAATTAATATTCGTGCTTCTGCTTCTGGAAATCGAGCCATTTAATAACCGCCTGTTTAGTGTATCGGAATAGAGAAATATTATTTAAATATGCTGCACTAGTATTTTCAAGAGAAATATATTGTAATTTTCACAATTTTTAAATTCTCTAGATATTAGAAATTATAGAAATATACTTAACTAGGTATAGCTATTTCTCAGTGGTGAAGGAAGTTATGAAGGGGAGGACAACATGTCCAAAATGCAAACATGAATTTGTGTTGGACGTGCCAGATAACAGTGAAAAACATGAAGTTATCTGTCCAAAATGTGAGAATAAATACACCATTCAAACAAAATGTCCTAATCCTGATTCAGATGACGAATGCTCCTGGGAGGAACATGGTGAACCTCGAAAAACTATTTTATCTTCAATTAAAACAAAAACAAACAGACCAATGATTGCTGCAATTCTTTTGATTTGTGTTTTTTCAATAGGAATTACTACAGCAGCCTTTTCTGAAGTTTTTATAGAATCATCAATGGATTTAGCCTCTGAGGTTGGAGTTACAGGATCCGCAGAAATTTTGGTTATTGATCAATCAAATAATACTATTCAAAATCTAAATCTAACAATTAATGGGAAATCTGGTATTACAAATGAAAAGGGATTATTTACTTTTGAAAATATCGAACTAGGAATTCAAACTTTAGAGCTCTCTGGAGAGGGATATAAAACACAGACACACGAAATACTTGTTACTCCTTTTTTTAATTCAGACAGCACAATAATCATGGAGGCAGGTGATGGCATAGGAAATAAGACTAATTTTGACACAATGGGCTGTACCATTATCTTAGCGATTTTTTCAGTTTTTGCATTGCTTGGCACGATAACATGTTTGAAACGTCAACATCTTGATGTCGCAACTGTAAGCTCATTAATTGGGATATTTTCATTTGGGTTTTTCCTGATAGGATCAATACTTTCCATTATTGCATTTGCGTTAATTATGAAATCAAGGGAAGAATTTGAAAATGGAAAGAAGGGGAAAATCTTCTAGATTAATCATTCTCATCTTCTTCATCCCTTTTTTTATATGGATTTTTCTCCAAATCTTAGCTCCATTAGCTTTACCGCATAGTTGTGTCGATGATCTATCTGGCTCTGTAGGAGTTTCTGATAACGAAAAACCAATAGATGAACTGCCAGCTCCTTGGAATTTTTTATACAGTTGTGGTGATAGATTATGCCATCAAAAAGCAGAACGCTCTTTTTTTATTAATGATAATCAAATGCCTTTTTGCAGTAGATGTACAGCAATATGGCTGGGTTTTGCAATTGGACTAGGTTTTATGGTTTTTTACAAAATCAAACTAGATGAAAAATTCTTAATATTGATATTAATCGGTCTTGCTCCAATAGGAATTGATGGAGTTGGTCAATTACTAAAGTTCTGGGAAAGTAACAATTTAATTAGATTAATATCTGGTGTTTTAATAGGTATTGTTTGCGGTGTTGCAATTGGTGTTATTATTGACGAAGTTAAAGAAATGTATATAATAAAAAAAACGAAACGTAAATAAAAGAACAAAGAATGATGTTTCTTAATTATTAAAAAGATTTGAGGTGAGGTAATATATGGGAAATTTAGGAAACGCAAAAATATTAGGCGGAGTTGGAGCAATTTTAATGCTTGTAGGAGGCTTAGCGACTCAGATTTTGTCAATCGTGGGAATGATAATGATTTTGGTAGCAATTAAGTACATATCTGATGAAGTGAAAGATAGTTCAATTTTTAGTAACTTTTTATTGTTTATTGTAATCAATATAATAGCAACTATTGCTTTAATTGCTAGTGTTTTTTATGCAGTAGGTGGCATTTCTTTCTTTGCTGCATTATCTTCAGGCGAAATAACAGACCCTATGGCATTTTTTAATAGTTTAGAAAATGTTTTAGTCGTTTGTATCCTTGGTTTTATTATATTTTATGTATTGAACGTAATTGCTGCACTTTATTTAAAAAAGAGTTTTGATTCAATTGCAAAAAATACTAAAGTTGATATGTTTAAAACCACTGGACTTGTCTTCTTCATTGGAGCCATTCTAATAATACTTGTATTTGGATTTTTCATTATGTTTATAGCTGAAATATTAATGATAATAGCTTTCTTCTCGTTGCCTGAAACTCTTCAACCAGCTGGTGCGACTCAAGGTGGGGCAGGTTATGCACCTCCGCAACAAACTGGTAGAATGTGTACTAATTGCGGTCGCTCAATACCAATGGATGCTCAAATTTGTCCTTATTGTAATAGTAAATTAAAGTAACTAAAACACAAAAAAATAATAAAAAATAAGAGAATTGAGAATACTAATTCTCAATTTTGTTTTTCTTTTTAGGCTGTTGTTTTTTCCTTGAATATGAATGTAGAGGCTATCAGAGCAATAATTGCTGCAATTATCATTATGTACCAGCCGTATCCTGGTCCACCAAAGTCATTCCAGAATCCTATTTCTCCCAATCCTTCAAGAAATGCTGATGTCATAAAATATAATGGTGCTATTAGGGCTAATATAAATGTTAAAATTCCAAAAATTCCACCAATAGATTTCATTGTTTTTGCACTGCCGAATCCAAAGCTGAGTCCTAGAATACCAATAAATGCTAATATTGATGTAATTAGGGCAAATATTGCAATATACATCGTTGTATCAAAAGGACCTCTATCAACTCCACTTGTTGCTTCTGTTGTCAAACCTACGTCGATGCTCATGCCCATGAAACTCATACTATACCAGGGTCCAATAAATGCGATTATGATAAACACCAGCGCCAAAATCATGCCAATTAAGGCTACTCCTCCCTTCTTCATGTATTGTAGAAATTATTTTTCAATATGAAATAGGGGTTTCACCCCTATGACACCACGTTCCGCCTTCGCTTCCTCGGCAAGCCCTTGCATAATTTTAT
>JAHWGK010000038.1 GCA_020054495.1 Thermoplasmata archaeon
CATCATCCCATCCAAAGGATGGAATGATCTTGTTCCCTATTTACATGTCTGTGAGTCAAAAAGTGCAAAAGCCTTGTCAGTAAAAGATTCATGTTCCAATAAATTTGGATTTTCCAATAATCTTAAAAGAAAATCACTTTTAATTCTTAAAAAATCCTGTAACTTTACTAAATCAATTTTTTTAATTTCAATACTATAGTTATATTTTCTAAGTTTTTGACTTATTCGTTTAAATTCTTCTTCAGTCCAATCTTTTTCAACTATTAGATCTTTTTTGATTTTATCTAAATTAGGATCACTATTGGAAAAAAATATTAACAGATCTGTTCCAAAATCACTGAAAAACACACCAATCAGCATATTAAGTTTTTCTAGTCTCTCCCTTTTTTCATGTATATTAAGTACTCTATGAATAACAAGAGTGACCATCATAACCTCGACAAACACAAAAGCAATATCTCCAAAAAGATAAATTAATATATGATGAGGATCTCTAAAAATCATAAAATGAATAAGATAAACAACTGCAGATAGTATTATTAGAATAACTCCAAGTCTAATTTGCCATCTGATACTTTTCATAGAAACCCCATTTGTTCAATCAGGAAACAACTTAACACTTATAAAATAATAAGTCTAGAAATTAATGCCTATTTATCAACAATAATAATATACTTGAATTAATTTCATCTTTATAGATTTCATATGACTGTAGAAGAATATTTTCAGATAATTTCACAAGAAAATCCGTTAGAATTTCTATCAAAACATATCTGTCCGTATCTAGTTGGAACACAGTGGGATATTATTCGTAAATGTGCTGTACTGATGGGAGTTACAACTGATCGTCCTAATATGAGGATGAGGCTTCATATCTTACTCCGGGGTGGGCCTGGAACTGGTAAATCAGAATTTTTACATTGGTGGCAGCAAAAAATGAATGGTGCTCTTGTTAATTCTGAGCTTACCTCAAAAACAGGGCTTGTTGGTGATGCACGTGGTAAAACAATTCATCCGGGCTTGCTTGCTCAGAGTAATGGTTCTGTTTTACTGGTAGATGAACTTGATAAAATGTCAACTCAGGACCAAAATGGTCTTCTCCAAGCGATGGAAGAAGGAGAGTACATTATTACAAAAGGTAAGAATCGTCAAGCTTTTAAAGCAGAAGTTCGGATTATTGCTTCTTGTAATGATATTAATAAAATTCAGCGACCTCTTGTTGATCGTTTTGATTTCCCATTTAAGGTTTCGCGTATTTCTAGGATACAAAGAGCAGAATATGTATCTGATATCATAGACAGTTTTATGGGTAAGAATTCAAAAGATTACTCTCTTGTAGTAAAAGCTTATTTAAATTGGGCACAAAAAGCAAAGACACGAATTGATCCGGCAGATGAACCTGCGATTAAAAAAGCAATAAAAAATTATATTTTAACCACAGATGCAAATATAGACGATGTATCATATCGAAGCCTTGAATTCTCTATTTTGCGTATTGCCTATGCACTTGCCTTGCTTGAAAGGAGTAAAATTAATGAAAAACATATCAATTTTGCAATTGAAACAAAAGATACCATTATAAAAAATTTCACAGGTAATTCAAATTAATCGAGCTAATACTTTACAATAATTATGAAAAACTTATAAAACAAACCATAGATATATATTTTTCAAAAAACAAAATGATATAAAACGCATCAATTTCATTAGTTTATGAAACATATTTAATCATTATGTTTATATGTAATTAATAATTAATATATTAATGTGAATGATATTTTTAAAAAATCAAGGTGGATGTTATATTTATCAAAGAGTAAATTGTTCATAATTTTAATTATAACATGTTGCCTTATACTTGGAGGAATATCTCCAACTATCAATAGTTTTTTAATAAAAAATAATAATGAAACGTTTAAAGATGATTATAACAAAGCAGATCCAAATTATAAAAAAACAAATTATGATGACGATGTTCGAGCTTTCGCTTCATTTTATTGGAGCCCCCGATATCCAGATCCGGGTGAGAAAGTAACGTTTTACTCTAGTAGTCATGCATTTAATGGATATATAATTACTGAGAGATGGGAATTAGAGGAAGGAAAAAGAGATTATGGTTATAAAACGTCACATACATTTAATAAAAAAGGCAGTTATAGAGTAACATTACGTGTAAGTGCTGTTGGAACTCACGGTGGTCATGATTGGGATTATCAAACATCTTATGTAAAAGTAGGAGCAGATCCTTTTCCAAGGATAATATTTACGCCGGAAAGCCCTTTACCCGGAGAAAAGGTAAGGTTAGATGCATCGAAAAGCAATGATCCTGACGGTAAAATTACTTCTTATGATTGGAGTTACTATAATGTAAAAAACTCCTCAAATGTAACATATTTAGGTTCAGATGAAGTAATTTTTTACATATGGGACGAACAAGGGATCTACAATGTTTTATTAGATATAGTAGATGACAAAGGAAATAATAATACGATTGGAAAAACTATTCATGTTTCAATACTAAAAATAGATGGTTTTTCTACTCTTTCAAGAAAAATAAGCTTTCAAATAAGTAACCAAGGAACTATTAAAGCTAAAAATATTAAATGGAGCTTAAAAATTGATAAATACCGCTTATTTGGATTAATTCCTAGGCCGTTGTATCAAAAAAACGGGACAATTGAATTACTTGATTCCGGTAACTCTGAAGAAATAAAACTTAGGTATCTTCGAAGAGCGTTTTGTAAAATCAAATTAGTTGTAACCGCAGAGGCAGATAATGCAATAGAAGTAAGTAAATCTTATTATGGCTTTGTTTTTGGAAAATTCATTTATTTAACAGAAAAAGACATTGTCAGCCCCTTTAGGATTTTATTATTTGCAGGGTTGGGAATAACTTTGATGTTTATTATCATATCAATGTTACAGATTGTTACCTAATGCTGATATTTTAAGCATTGTAAAATACAACTTTGATGTCTAGCAGGTTAAAATCTTTTGAATGCATTGAGAGTAGTCTTTGTTTGGTAATTACCAAATGTTTTACAGAAATTTAAATAGTAAAACTGTCAATACATATTTTGAGTGGAAAAATGAAAAAAAATCAAATCCTATCAATTATTATTGCGTTAATTATTATAGGTGCAGCTTTTTTTATAGCTATACAATACCAACTCAGTAAAGATATTACTGAAGAAGAAAAGATATCTGATGATGATACGCCAACTGCAGTTGGCAATCTTTCGTTTAATGATGCAGTTAATGCTTTTGCATTTAATTTTTTTAAAGAATTGAATAATGATAGTAACGTTTTTATTTCACCGTATAGTATTTTTACTGCTCTAGCTATGACATATGAAGGAGCAAAAGGAGAGACAGCAAATGAAATGGCCGATGTACTAAATGTTGAGCAAGATAATGCATCTTTTCATGAATATATGAAGAATCTCTATGAGGTACTCAATGAAAAGAATGAAGAGTATAATGTTAGCACTGCTAATGCTCTATGGGTAAAAGAAAACTATCGGCTTTTAGAATCGTATCTCGATGTTATTAGAAATTATTATGGTGGGGATGCAACTGAAGTTGATTTTAATAATCCTGAGGAGGCAGCAGATATTATCAATAAATGGGTTGAAAATAACACTAATGGTTTAATTAAGGATTTAATATTACCTGATTATCTTAACATTATGACAGTTTTAATTCTTACAAATGCAATTTATTTTAAAGGAATTTGGGAAGTTCAGTTTGATCCGGTTAACACTACTGATAGGGATTTTGAAATCTCCTCGAGTGTTTCGGTGAAGGTTCCTACTATGACCTTAGTTGATACTGATTACTTTTTTAATTATACTGAAACCGATGATTTACAGATTCTTGAGTTACAATACTCTGGAGATGATTTGTCCATGATAATTCTCCTTCCAAAAGATAAAGATTTTTCAACTGTTATCGATACTGTCAACGAAGATAGTTTTTCAGAATGGAGAGAATCAATGGTTGAAAAAAATGTTGATATTTATCTGCCGAAGTTTAAGGTTGAAACTAAGTATCAATTGAATGAATATTTAAAGCAGTTAGGAATGGTTATTCCATTTACTTATTCTGCAGATTTTTCAGGAATGAATGGTTATAAGGAGTTATTTATAAGTAGGGTTGTTCATAAAGCATTTATTGATGTTAATGAAGAGGGCACTGAAGCTGCTGCAGCAACTGCAGTAATTATGGAGCGCCTTATTATAGAACCATCTAGAATTGTTTTTGATTGTAATCATCCCTTTATGTACTTAATTCAACATAAACAAACTGGGACTATATTATTCATGGGAACTATAACAGATCCTTCAGCATAATCATAAAGAAGGTTTTATTAGAAAAAATTACTAGCAATTTTATTAAATTAAATTATATCTGAAGTCTGATAGGATTCCTGCATCCAAATCGTTTTGAGCTTCCTGTCCAAAGATATAGGTAAAATACTCATCCAAACCTTTTAGATGATACTGAAACCAGGCTGTGAAGTACTTTTTTGAGACCCGTCGTTGCTCTTCAAATTCAATACCTCGTGGACTGTCTATACCAAGCAATTCAGCAAGCCTTGCGACAAATTCGTCGATAAAACCGATGTGGTTACCACCAGTAATAGACAAATACTCTTTGACTGTTGTATTTAGTATAAGTTCTGTGTAAAAAGGTAAAACACGTTCAGGGGGGACCATGCCATCATTGTTACCAACCTGAAGTTGAATTGGTACTGTAATGTTTTGAGCTGCTGCCTTAGCAGATTCTGAGCTTGCTGGAGCCAAAGGAACAGCAGCATCAATTTCTGAATTAATAGCGCCCGTAGCCTCAATGCATCCTCCACCACCCATAGAAAGACCAATTCCACCAAAAGTCTCAATATCCAAAATATCAAATATGGGTGAAAACCATAAATTATTCTGGGATTTCAGTTTTTCAATACCACCATTAAAACCATGTGCCCACTGTGTTGTATCACCAGAGTATTTATTAGGTGGCGTAAAGCATATAGTTATATAACCATGAGAAGAAAGATGTTTTGGAATCCATTTTATATTCCACTCAGATCCAGCAAAACCATTAGCAACGACAATACCTGGATAAGGCGCCCCTGTTGTGTCTTTTGGTGCAAACCATCCATCACGAATGGCTGGATATCGTATCGTTGCCCAATAACGTCCATATGGCGGGACGACATAGGATATCTTATAATGGCCGATATGATATGGCCCTGGTTCATCTGGTGATGGAACGTTGTTGACTTGTAATGCGTGAATAGGGAACGCTAGTAAAATAATAATAGCAGCAGATCCAAATAATATTATTTTTTTCATTTTATTACCTACCTCCCAAACACATATTAAATATTTTATCTAATATTTAATATCATCTCTTTAAATCTTAAAGGTTTTACTCAAATTGGTTAATATTTATAGCATAGATATAAATCGTAAAATTGGAAATGCATTTTGAATTCGATCTAAAAAATTTAAGATTGGAGTAGTAAATGCTCTGTTTCTAGGCTGCCAATTTATTTCAAAAAAAGCCCAGTCACTCTCAGCATTAAATGAGTCTTTTGCTTTACATTTTAGTATATACGTTCCTTTTTCATTATATGTATGGCTAACTGTTATCCCTTCACCAGAATCAAATGGGCCAATCCACTCTTCTGTGTTGTCATCACCCCAGTCAATAAAATAGTAGACATTATCTTCATCTGGATCAGTTGTTACAAAAGTATATTCATATTCAACTCCGGCTTTATGACTTGATGGACCATCAATTTCTGGTGTTTCAGGCGGATCGTTTTCATCTAATTCATAGAAACAAAGGCTAGGATCGCCAAAAAGATTTGTTTGATAATAAACCCATCTTATACATGACCTGCCAATTATGGGTAGGTTATCTTCTTTAGAATCAGAATTTGCTCTACCAATCTGAGGGATACTCTCTTCAAAAACAGCATCCCAGAATTCTCTTTGAAATCGTTGCGAATCTCCATCAGTGCTGTACGACCAGAACCAACCATATCTAGCATTCCATATCCCTGCAAAAGCACCGGTATCAGTTTTAACTGTAAAATGCTCGGCAATACAGTCAACCCCCCAAGGATCATCAAATCCACCGGCCATACACCCCTGAGAATAAATAAAACAATAATCAGTATTTGTTAAGTCATATACATCATCATTGACCATTTTCAAATCATAATCATAATAAGCATGACCTGCATGATTTATGAAATGAACACCATCATTGATTCTATTCATTATCTCTTCAACAGGCCAATAATTTCCTGGCCAATCTCGGTCGTATAATTTCATGATTGTGTAATCTGCAGAAGGAATACCTGAAGTTGTATATCCATCATCTGAGCAAACATCTATTAGTTGATCTAGGTAATTTCCACCCCATGTAGCTATGCCATAATCTCCATAATATTCCCCAGCAAAACAAGCGTTTTTAAGATATTCGAGTTCAGGGTCTTTATTTATATACGTGACAGTTTTTGAAACAAAATTATTTACATCATCGGCATTATCAACACATGCACGACCAACATATACTTCAGCCATAAGGTCAACATCACCACCGTCTTCTCCATCAGTTGGTTCACCCCATTTCTCATCCCCATCATAATTAAATGGTCCATTCAAACAGGAATAATAAAGATCAGAGGGCATAAAGGTATCATAAGGAGTAGTTTCTTCATCAAGGCCAAAAACCCAAAGAGTTCTTGCAGGGACGATATTTGAATCGCCGCCTAAAAGCACATAATTTACACCCCAATTATAATATGCATCTCTTATATAATTACGGATATCCTCAGGATCTGAACTTCCAACGTCAGATAAGGTTTTGATAACAGTACTAAGCCCTTTTGCATTATGAGCATTTTTCAAAGGTTCGAAACCTGACTTTAAAGCATCAGTTGTTAAAATCAACAAATCATAACTTTCAATAAATAAAGGTTTATTATTAGAACAATACAACTCAACAAGTTCAGGGTTATCAACCTTATTTCTAACTTCAAATTCATCTTTTTCTGAACCTCTGAAAAGTTCTAGTTTACCACCTGAATCAATTTCAACGGTGACTTCTAATTGTTTGAAATAAAAGAGTTCCCCAGTAACGGGATTATATTGCATTGGATGCAATAAAATAACTAAAATATCATAACCCTTAAAAGAGTAAACTCCAACATTTGAAAAAAGGTTCCCAGGATAATACTCATCTTTTCCATAAATGTAATCATCTTTAACAAGTTTTGATGAAGTTTTAACATCAGAAATTGGAACTAGCTGCCCAATTGGCTCTATATTAAATCCAAAACCAAGGCTGATTTTGTCTTTTTCTTCAACTCGAACATTGCTTAGTTTGGATTTAGGGGGCAATAGAATGTATGCTCCTTTTGATGGTATATTTGGTTCACCTGGATTTCCAGCTGCATAAGAATTGGGAAGAGTAACCTTATCATAAATAGAATTATCGATTTCAACACTAGAAATAGATGGATTTCCAAAATTATAATTCAACTTTAAAATCTGGGAATCCTTGCTATCGGCTATTATTAAAGAAGAAAAGATTGTTAAAATCAAAATTGTTGAAAAAAATAGTGTTTTAAAAAATTTAATAATATTTTTATTTTGTATATTGCTCATTTTTTCCCCCAATTGCAATACACTTCCTAGTTAATAAAAATAACAGTCGAAATTTTTGTTATGTATCAAATATATTGTCTGAGTACTCTTTTATTATTTTACAACAGTTATTTCTTTTTCTTATATCTTTCTTTTTGATTAAAAAATGCCATCGCAGCATATCCCTTATAAACTTTAGCAGAATGCTTTGTGCCTGCAGGAATATAAAATCTATCGCCTCTTTTATATGTATACTTGATTTTGCGCTCAAAATAATCCACTTTTCCATCTAGAACTATCTCCCATTGGCTTTCATGTGAATGCTCGGTAACTTCTACATCTTTTTCAAATTCCATGAATATAATTTGATACCTTTCACCTTGAAATAGAAAAGCTTTTGCTCCATCTAAAGGGATTTCTGCCTCAGGTAAATTTAATATAGGTTCTGGGAAAATACTTGTCATAGGTTTTAATCTCCAACTAAAAAACGATGTTTACTTTTTAATACTTATTAATTCCTTAATAAAAAGATTATTAGCATTGGATATTATTGGATACTTAACCAAAACCAAGCGAGAAATCCCCAAACTTCAGTTTGTGGGATGAATCGCATGGTTATTTTGTTTTAAAACGCCATTAGGCGTTTTCTTCCCTTGAGGGAAAGCCACGCAATTTACAGTAGTTCCGCAAGTTAAAGATTTAAGTGTGTGAAATGTGATTTTGGTATGTTCTAACAAAACACATAACACACACTTGGGATGGGAATGCACAAAAAGATATATAACACTATTTTGAAGTCACTGGAAAGAGGTGTTCATCTTCCGACCAGATGTAACACAATCCATAATAATGAGACGGTATTTGGGATCTTATTACATACATCGTTTCTGAATCAATTTGTAGAGACAACATTACAACAACTTGGTTGTTATTCATCAAACGTATGTAGTGCAGATACTATTTTTAAGCGAATAAAAACGTATAATTGGCAGAAAATACTTCTTGATTTCAAAACTATCAATCTGCAATTGTTCAGAGAATGGCTAGATAAACCAAAGAGGAAAGTTTATCTCGCTGTCGATTGTCATGATGTGCCTCGATATATTAGGAAGAAAAGAGATTGGAAGCCTCGGAAGAAAAAATGTGATGATATCGATAAGATAGTTCATAGTAAGAAACAATCTGGAACGTATAATTTCCACAGGATTATATCTGTGGATATTGTAGATGATGAAAAATTCACTGTTGGTTTTGAACCTGTTCTTAATGATTATGATCAGGGTAAACTTTCTGTATCTCTCATTAAAAATGTCAAGAAGATGATCAATATAAAAGCAGTATTGATGGATAGGGGATTTTTCAGAGCAGTCACTGTAGATATTTTGCAAGAACATAGCATTCCTTTTGTTATCAGAGTAATTAGAACAAAACGGATCAATAGATTTCTAGAAGAATTCAAGAAGAATAGAAGAGTATGGTACACATATGATTATGAGATTAATAAAACTGCTCATGGGTGCAGTGATAGACGAGGAACTCAAGTAAAGACAACGGTAGTGATTGTGGATAATTCAATGGTGGAGAGGATACCTGTTGAGAAATATGATGAAAACGATAGGTACTTCATATTTATCACGAATCTCCTAGTAGATTCCCAAGAGATAGCATTTCAGTTAGCTAAGGATTTCAGGAAAAGATGGAGTATCGAAACGGGCTATAAAACGAAAAAACAGTTTCGAGGTAAAACTTGTTCACTTTCTTATGCTGTACGACTTTTTCTGATTCTACTTTCTTTTGTTTTGTACAATCTTTGGGTTATCATAAACTCTAGATTGAAACATAGAATTTGGCATATGGGTCTGAGGAATTTTCATCTTTCTGCTCGCCTTTTGATGTTTCTTTGTATAGTTCACATTCTATTTGAGTCAATTTCTATAGGTGAATGATTGATATCAATTAGCGGTAGCTATAATAATATTTCACAATAAAATGAGGAATTCTCTGTTATCTTGAATCTATTGATGATTTTCTTTATTCATTCATAAAACGAAATTGTGTTTTTGTTTAATTATTACTCTAGTTGTGAATAAACCCTCGGAACTACTGTTTATTGCGTGGAAGGGTGATTATTCATCTGAAATAATTATATCTTTTTATTTTTCTTTAAAATCCTTATTATATAAAATTCTTAATGGGATATAGAATACAAGAAGAGCGATAAACAACCATAACAAGAGCCCTGGAAGAACTGGAGGAAATTCAAACAGTGTAATATTTAATCCTGCGATTATAATAAATGCAACAATCACTCCTGTTAAGGCTTCTCCTGCAATGAGTCCAGCTGTAAACAATAGGCCTGTTCGTAAAACACGATCTTTTGGTTTCACATCTGTTTGTTTAATTGCTAATTCCCATTCGCTCGTTTCTTCTCCCTCGGTTGATCCAAAATGTTTATCAATTTTTTTATTGGTGATATAACGAATTATTCCTCCACAAAAGATTGGAGTTCCAAGAGTGAATGGTAGATATATACCAATAGCCACTGGAAGAACGGGTACATTGATTAGGACTAGAACAAAAGCAAGTATCATCCCAGCAAGCACGAACGGCCAGACCATTTCACCACCTAGCACACCACGAACAACCCCACTCATAAGAAATGCTTGGGGTGCAGGTAAATTCGTACTTCCGATTGTATATGCTTGATGAAGTGCGGATACAACAAGCGCAAGAACAGGTGCTGCAGCAAGGATTCCCACTATTTCGGCAAGTTGTTGTTTATATGGAGTTGCCCCTATCATTTGTCCAGCAGTCATGGACTGCAATACGTCTCCTGATATTGCTGCGCAACAAGCAATAACTGCGGCAATAAGAAGTGCAACACCATATGCACCCACAGATCCAGACATGCCAAATCCAAGGAGAATCAAACAGGTTAAAAGTAACACTGAAACAGTAACTCCTGAAGTTGGATTGTTTGATGAGCCAACTAGTCCGGCCATATATCCAGCAATCGCACTTGCAATAAATGCAAAAAGGATAGCAAACACAGCCATTATACCTGATACTACCCAATTATTTGAAATCCAAACATAAAGTAAAAACACAGGTATTGTTAATGCTCCAATTGCTAAAAACACATATTTAAAATTTAAATCTTGGTCCGTTCGTTTTTTTGCTTGCTCCTGACCACTTTTTACGCCAATAATTGCTTCTCTAATTCCATCAGCAAGATTATGTCTAAGTTTGAAAATCGTCCATAATCCACCAACAACCATGGCACCAACGCCAATATAACGGATGTAATCTTCCCAAATTTTATAAAAACCCCAAATTAACTTTCCGACTTCAAGATTTCCACCAGTCATGGCCATTGCATCAGAGATTTGTTCAGGAGTTGTTGGTGTCGGAATCCCAATTGCAAGAGCAATCAATGGTGCAATTATTACCCAACCAAGTAATCCTCCAACAAAAACAAATGATGCTATTCTTGGTCCAATAATCCAACCAACGCCAAGGAGCGCAGGTGATGTTGCAACACCACCATAAAACAATCCATCATGTTCCCCTCCACCAATATTGTACCTTCCAATATTAAAAATACCATGTAATTTTCCCTGAAATGCATGAAGTCCAACTTGTCCAAATTTTAACAATGCTCCAAGAACCGCTCCTAGTGGTAACCATATTCCACTCATACCAGATTGTCTTTTTTCCTTTGAAAGACCATCACCAACTGTTGTTGTTAACACTGCAGCTACAGCGACTCCCTCCGGGAATGGTAGATCTGTTTTAATAATCAAAGCACGTCTGAGTGATACCATCCATAATACACCAAGAAGCCCTCCTAGCATTGCAACAATCGTTGTTTCTATATAATGAATCTCTGTCCATGCATTAAGAAGTAACATTGCAGGAATTGTAAAGATAACGCCGGCTGCAAGCGCAGTCCCAGCGGCAGCGCCCATCATTCCAATGTTTACTTCAAGTATGGTTCCTTTTAATGGTTTAAGTAATGCAAATGCCATAACAGCTCCAGGAATAGCAGCTGATACTGTCATACCAGCATATAACCCAAAATAGGCATTTGCAGACCCTAAAACAATTGCTAGCAATGCACCAACTAACACTGCTTTCATTGTTAATTCAGGCATTTGTCTTTTTGCAGGGATAAATGATTGAAAGTTTTCTCTAGCAAACATTGTATTCTACAACTTTAATATTGTTTTTCAAATATATAAGTTAATCGTAATATACTAATAGTAATAAATCGTAGTTTTAATTTTTTTAAAAAAGTAATATAGAACCTAATTATGAAATAATTATTGATTTTTATTTTACAAATTTTATTTTTTCTTTTTTTTAGAAAGCTAAACAACAAATCGATTCTAATCGTTTAATAATGACTATCTCTGATAAAGATTGAAAAACTAAAAGGTTTAAATCCCTATAAATCAATTTACATTTTATGTGGTTTTATGAAAATGATCGAAATAATATGATACGTTATATTTTAGGAAAAAAAGGTAATAACCCCCTTTTCTGCATCGGTATCAATCCAAGTACTGCTGAACCCAGAAACCTAGATCAAACTGTTAAAAAAGTTAAATCGATTTCTTTAATACATGAATTTGATAGCTGGATAATGCTTAATATTTATCCTCAACGAGCAACTAATCCATCTTTGTTGGATGATTGCTGTGATTCAGAAATCCACATAAATAATCTAAGATACATTAAAGATTTTTTATCAAGATATGAAGAACCGTATGTTTGGGCTGCATGGGGGATATTAATTGAGAAGAGATCGTTTTTTATCGATTGTTTAAAAGATATTTACAAATTAAGTAAACAAACAAATGTCAATTGGATTACATTTGGAGAATTAACAAAAAAAGGTCACCCGCGACATCCGTTATATCTTCCACAAAATTGTAAAAGACATAATTTTAATATTAAGGAATACATCGAGAAAGTTATTTAAATTATAAATCTAAACTCTGATACTAGTTAATAGTCTCTTTATATTGAATTAAAAATTAGTTTCTAGCGGTAATAGTTTAGCTACATATTTAGTTACACATCTATCTACAAAAAAAGTATTTAAATAAATAAGTAATCTGTTAAAGTGGAAGGAATCGGGCTGGTAGTTTTAGAGTGCATCCCATCCCCTCCTAGTGAGGCCAGCCTTCCTTCTTTTTTCTGAAAAACAAGTTTTATATTGTCGTTATTTTTACCATGGAAATTAATACTAATGTTTTAATTTGGACATGGGGAAATTATGAAATGTGAACCATTGAAAAACAAAAAACAAAAAATGAAGAAAGATATTCTTGCATTAACTGACGAAAGAATTAATGATAGAAACGAGTTTCATTTAGGTTTTGAAAAAGGCGTTGATGATTCTTTTGAAATATTTGCTTCTTTTATTAATTTATATAAACGATATAAAAATAATGTGAAATTACTAATGAATGAACAGAAAAATGTATGGTCAAAATGGGTACAATTTTATGAAACTCAAACAGATATGAATACTTCAAATTACCTAGTAAGATACAACAGCTGGCTTTTTGAGTATATTTTTTATGATGTTAACAATATGAACTCTGATAGTTTTTTGAGTTTATAAAATCCAAAAAATAGCAAACATATCGATATCTAAGAGACTATTGAAAAAAGTTATTGCTAATCAAAATTTTTCTGCGAATCTGAAGATGAAGACGGTTTAATTGTTGAAGGTTCAATTTTATCAAGAGGTTCTTGTAATATACCAAGAGAGATAATTTTACCACCCCTTTTTACTAAAACAAGATTTTCTTTTGTAATACGAAATTTACCGCTACGATAATTGAATAATCTATCTAATGCAGAATAAATAGGATTATCTTTAAAATATTGAATCCCCTCTTGTGAACGCTGAAAGATTCTACCTTCTCTATCAATTGAATACTCATCTGCAATATAATATTGTTCTATCCAGGGATTCTTAGGTTTTAATGCTCGAGGTGAAAATTTATCAACAATTTTATGATTATACATTTCTCTAAATTGTAATAGTTTTTCATCAGTTGTATTTCTAGCTAATAAGATATAAATCTCTGCATTATCCGGTAGTCTAACAGCACGACCAATACTTTGAATATGATATGCTTCTGTAATTGCAGTTGAAACAATGATAAGACATTGGATATTCTGCTTATCGTAACCCTCGGTCAGCATACCGACGGATAGTAATGCATTAACTCTATCATGTTGGAAATCGTCAAAAGCTTTCTCATTATGACATTTACTGTGATAAACAGGATAACCTGTTATTTTTGCAATGGTGTTTGCCTGTTCAATACGCTTGCAAATCACAAGTGTTGGTTTGTCTTTATTTTCTTTTAATATATCAACGGCTTTAGAAATACGAGCTTCAGCTTCATAGACAAGACCCCGACGTTTAAAAATCATTGAGTCCAATCTTTTTTTATAAGACCATTTGGTCTTGTCATCAGCTTTTCTTAATTTTCCTAAACATCGTCCGATAATGCTACTATATTCATTGTATTTCTCTCGTTCATCAGGCGATAAATCAATAGCATGGAAATACACAATGAAGTCACTAATTTTAGCATCCTCTAATGGAACATCAATGATAACGTCTCCACAATACTCTAGACATGCTCTATTAGGAGTAGCAGATAAACCTAAAACCCAGTTAAAATCAATATTATCATATAATTTACAAAAAACAGGACTAGTACTTCTATGACACTCATCAACAACTAATATATCACAGGTCAATCCAGATGATTTTTCTTTTGATAAAATGTGGAATGTCTCTACCTTTGCACCATCTACACAATGTTTTTTTAGCTCATCCATCCACTGATGTTTAAGTGTTAATGTTGGTACAGCTATAATGATTTTTTTACAATTTCTATTTTTTACTAAAAGAATAGCAGCATAAGTCTTGCCAGTTCCTGCAAATGCCTTAATAACTCCTTCCCCATCGTATATCTCTGATAAACGATTTTGCCATTCATAAGGAATATTAGTTAATAAGTTTGAGCGTTTAATGATATCATCAACCTTTAATTTTGCTAAGATACAACAGTTTAGATTTTTCTGACACCTTTTAGTATGTATAAATCATTTTTAAAAACATTCCTTTTAAAACAAAAAACTTATTAGTAAACATTAAAAGCCTGATTTTTATAATAATATATATACGTATATAAAATATTAGCTTAAAAAAAATTAAATTTGGGGATATATGAAAAAAATAATCTTGTCAGTCATGATATTCTTTCTGTTGGTAGTTACTCCATCTCTTAGTAAAGGTTTAACAGAACATAACATTGGTTCTTATTTTATAAAAAAAACTGCAAATACTAAAAATTCGTTTGTCAAACAGAGCTCTGTTATAGGACAAGATAAAATAAATATTTTAAAAGAGGGATGCTGCAAAGGATACACACTTCTTAACCTAATTGAAGTTAATGGATTGAATGCCTATGCCCAGCTAATTGATATGAATGGAACTGAGATTCGGCGCTGGCTTGTTGATCCAGCACCTGCAAAGGTTTTACCTGGAGGCTCTATTATTGGCGGGGAGGGAGTTTTGTCCAGAATAAAACATTTTGAGGCTTCTAACCTTACTCAGATGGACTGGTATGGAAATATAGTTTGGAGGTTTAATAATTGGGATGATGGTGGAACTGGTGTGATGATGGCTAGACAGCATCATGACTTTCAGCGAGAGGGAAATCCCGTTGGTTATTATGCTCCTGGTCAGCAATTCATAGATGAAGGAAAAACGTTAGTACTTGCTCATATAGATAAAAATGTTCCAAATATAAGTAAAACGAAGTTACTGGATGATGTCATCTATGAGGTTTATTGGAATGGAAGTTTAACAGGTTTTGAATGGTATGCTTCTGATCATTTTGAGGAGATGGGTTTTAATTGGTATGCAAAACATGGTATCAAATATTTTCCTGGGTTTAAATGGTTCTCCATTGGCGATTGGCTTCATATTAATTCTATGTCTTTATTGGGAAAAAACCAATGGTATACTGAGGATCCTATAAATTATTCATATTTTCACCCTGAGAATATCATTATTGAATCACGTCATGCCAATTTTATTGCCATTATTAGTCGGGAAACAGGAGATATTGTTTGGAGAGTTGGCCCAGATTTTTCCAAGAATACCCTTGAGGGGAGGAAGCTAGGCCAAATCATTGGTCCACATCATGTTCATATGGTACCTGATGGCTTACCTGGTGAAGGAAATATACTTATTTTTGATAATGGGGGATGGGCTGGTTATGGCTACTTTGGCTTACCTAATCGTTTTCGGTTTTATTCAAGAGTGATTGAATTTAACCCAGTAACTTTTGATATTGTATGGGAATACTCGTATAATTTGGGTAGGCCATGGATTCCAATCTTTGGCGGAGACCATCGTTTTTTTAGTCTTTTTATAGGATCTGCTCAACGTCTTCCCAATGGAAATACCTTGATTTGTGAAGGCGTTCCTGGGAGAATAATTGAAGTTACTCCAGAAAAAAATATAGTTTGGGAATACCTTACTTCATGGGTTTATGCTGCCATGCCTGTTTATCGAGCTTATAGAATTCCTCCTGATTGGATTCCAGGCAACCCTGCAGGCTATCCTTTATGGGATGAAAATAATTAGAACTTCTTCATATTGTAAATTACTCTTAATAAATATTGAGAAAAAATAACTGAGAAGCAACAGAAATTTTAAATAAATAAAAGATTTATAATAGAAATATTTTTATTTATTAATTGCATATAGATTAAATATGGAGGCATTTAAAAGAACTTTGGCAACATTAAGATGGATTTGGATCATATTTTTATTTTTATCGCCTTTTGTTGGTATTATTAGTATACTTTTAATTTCATATATTGCAATTTATCAATCTATTGATTGGAATTCATTTTTCTAACATAAGTATTAAAAATATGACTATATACTTTCTTTTACCAACATTGAATTATTATGTAAAAAAATTATCAAACCTGTTTAATTTTCAAAAAAACTGAAGTGGAGGGGTCTAGTTTTTGAGGGAGGAAGAAAAAACATGAGAATTAGTTAGACCAAAAATCATTTTTTTTTCAACCGTACTAGACCCCAATATAATATTATATTTACTATCATAAATAATTTTCTATTAAAAAGTATTTTAAGGTGAAAAGAAATTTTTAGTTGATTTTTATAGTTTTTTTCAAATTATCATAAATATCGATTCTTTTTTTACTGTTAGTTAAACTGCGTGCATCTTCTCAAAATAGAGTAGATTATTTTTATAAGCATAATGACGTTATGAATTAGGCGGAAGATAGTATGTCATGGATTCGCGTTATTGATGAAGATGAAGCCACTGGGAAATTAAAAGAAATCTACACTGAAATTATAAAGAAGCGGGGTAAGATTTCAAATGTTATGAAGATTCATAGTTTGAATCCAGACTCAATGAAAAAACATTTAGATTTGTACATAACACTTTTGTTTTCTTCATCTGGATTATCACGTGAAGAATGTGAATTTATTTCACTAGTTGTTTCTTCTGCTAATAATTGTGAATATTGTATTAATCATCATACTAAAGCATTGAACCATTATTGGAAAGATAATGAAAAAATCCAAAAATTCCTGCAGGATTTTGAATCTGTTGATATATCTATAAGAGAGTGTAAGATACTTGATTATGTGCTTAAACTGACAAAAACTCCTTATAAAATTAAAAAATCAGATATCGATGTTTTACGTTTATCTGGTTTTTCGGATGAAGAAATTTTGAGTATTAATCTTATCGCTTGTTATTTCAACTTTGTAAATCGCATTGCTTTAGGACGTGGTGTAGAATTTTCTAGTGACGAAGCTTCAGGCTATAAATATTAACTTTTTTGAAAAATGATATACCAATAAAAAAATAAAAAAAGAAGAGGAGGTTTTGTTTTGATTTGTATCACTATGCAAGTAGTATCTTAAATAATCTAGCTAATCGAGGGAAATGCTCTATAAAACTCTGGTAAATATTTGGTAACGGCCTGTGAACTGGTACGGTTATCGGATCATCGCCGTCTTCAATATTTAATGTCGGGTCTCCAAACATTGAAAACTCTAACATTGTTTTATAATCTGCATAATCAAAGCCTGGATCAAAATTGTTGTAATAACCTGTAACACAGTTACCCCATACAAGGCCAAGGTTTTTGTTGTTGTATAATTCTTCAAAGACTTTTACTTCCATCCAGCCAATATTGTGCTCAACAAAGGCAGTTCCACCAGGACCATGGCCTATACCTGACTCAGCAAAACATGCAATACCGCCACCGCCTGATTTACTTACTGTTTTCCAACCTAAACAGTTCGGATCTTTTGTATATTTATTATTAGAGCATGCAGTATAGACAACCACCGGGAGTTTTTTGGCATTATTAACCAGATAAAAGTCAAAATCCCAATATAACCACCCATGACGTTGTGAAATAAGTGTTGCAGGTGGAATCCATGACTCTTCATCATCTGGTGGATGTGTAGCCCAGCTTGCCCAGCTTCCATGTCCTGAAAAATCAGCAAAATCTATACCGCTATTGAAACCTTTTGCGATGTTTACTTTTGTCATTTTTCCATTGGTTCCCCATAAACGTGTGGAAGTATAACCTGGTAGTTTTTCCAATACTTTTTCGTTAGCATACTCCCCTGTGTATACATTGCTGCCTGGAAGTGAGTCACCACCAACTGATAAGATTTTCTTTGTCATCTTGTTATGGGCTTTGTAATCAATTATTTTATTTACTATTGTGTTTACTTCATCAACATTGTTGCAGGGAAGTTTTCCAAGATAAACATCTGGATGAACATCTACATTAACTATATCTACAGACCATTCTGCATATTTTCCATTGTCATTATAATCCCAGTCTGAGAAACCACCAGTACTATTGTATATATCTGCATAATAAAGATCACTTGGGAAGTTATCTTCGAGGGGCTGACTAGCAATCCAAGCATACCGCACAGGAAATAATTCCTGACCTTCAACACCTGCTCCAACAAGAATAACATTGGTAATGCCCCAAGCTTCAATTGCGTCTTTTATATAGAGTTTGATATCTTCTTGTTCATCATAACCACCAGATGATGGTATATCATCAAGAGATACCATGATTGTTCTTACTGGCGGATCTAAACCATTTTTATGGTCGACAAGAGGTTGAAGCGCTGACTCAAATTGTGCCGGTGTAATAATAAGAAGATCATAATCATCTGGGAAAATAACTGGATTTTCAGGTGGAGTAAAAGTAATGTCAATTATTGCACTTGTTGAATAATAAATTTTGTTTTCTTTTGGACTATATTGAACTGGAAGAAGAGGAACAGTAAGGTAAATAACATGTTCTCCGTCTTTTAAACCTGCTCCAACTCTATAGCCGTATTGCTGCTCTGGATATATATCAATATCTGAATAAGTCACAGTTGTTTCTTGTTTTTTAACGTTACTTGGAACAGATGTAATAGATAATACCCTTAGCTCGGGCGAAGGCATAATAAGCTTAGATACCTCTTTTTCAGCGACGTCTGAAAATGTTACTTTGACATTATCAATAAGTGTACCAAACGGAAATGTATACACTTTTGTAACTACTGGTAATGTTGGTTTATCTGCCTCCCAAGAATTAGAAGTTGCTTCTGCTAATTCTATTGAAATATAATCTTCTTCCTCTAATATAATCGGCTGTGAGAAAACAACTTTTTCTGATAAAAATCCTTCTTCATTACTTTCAGTACCGGCAACAGCTCCAAGCCCACTTAGGGCTAATATTCCGACTACCAATAATGGTACTAATTTTTTCATATTCAATTACCTCCCAATAGTTAACTAATATAGGCTATTTAGTATATAAATCTTAATACCCAGAGACCATGGGATACTCTTCATTTACTAAACTAAATGATATTCCTACCTCAATTTGCTCTTAAAAATTAATTATTAAGCAGAATAAAAATATTTTTAGTGAAAAGTTGTACAAAATAAAAAATCTTTTAATCTAAAATCTATTATGTACAATATCTTATGATCAAAGTTGATATGAAAGATAGAAAAATACTATATCAATTAGATTTGAACTCAAGGCAACCTTTTTCGCAAATTGGTAAAAAAGTTGGCCTACCAAAAAACGTCGTTTTAAACAGAATAAATCGCCTTAAAGAAATAGGCATAATTAAAAATTTTTATACAGTCATTGACGTCTATAAATTAGGCTTTATAATGATGAGAATTCACTATAAATACCAATATACAACACCAGAAATAGAAAAAAAAATCATTGATAATTTTGCAAATCATAAAAATTCTACATTAGTTGCTTCCACACGAGGCATGTTCAATTTGAAAGTAGTACAAATTATAAAAGATATTAACGATTTTTATAGCCTCTGGCAAGAAACACAAAAAAAATATGGATATTACTTTGAAAATAAATCGTCTTCATTATTTATTAACGAGATTTATTATGCACCATCTTATCTATTATTGGATGATTATGATCAAGAAAAAAGAGAAAAAATATCACTTCGAGCCAAGGGAAAACAGGTTGAGATTGATGATATTGATTACAAGACATTAAGATTAATTTCTTCAAATGCACGAATGCGGACAACAGATATAGCTGAAAAACTAGCGATTAACACTAATACTGTAAGAAATAGACTGAAAAATTTAAGAAAATTAGGTGTGATTCAGGGATTTAGAACTGATATAAATGTTTCTAAATTAGGGTATCACATTTTCAGAGGAAATTTTTTCCTAAAAGATTATACTCAAAGAGACAAAATAATTAGCTATATAAAAAATAATCCAAATTTAGTTTTTATTGATACATACACTGGGGATGCTGATTTAGAAATAGAATTTCATCTAGAAAGCATGAGTCAACTCTATCAAATTATGCAGGATATAATGGAAAAATTTCCCAATGCTATAAGTCATTACAAACATCTTAACATTATAGAATATCATAAATTTCTTTATATGCCTGGATTATAATTTTAAATTTTTTTTGATCAACACTTTCTTTGCCCTATATTGTTGTAAAAAATTGTAAAATTGATGCTTTTATTTTTTTACATTTCTAAAACTTTCAATTATGATAAAGAACCTCATCAACATTGTTGCTAACTTTGATGTGTCCAACAATATTAAAAAAATACCTAGGATTCTGCTTGATTCGTTCTTTACAATAGCATAAGCAATAAGTACAACATTTTTCCTGGCGAGTTCTAATTATTTTTTCAGGTGTAACAACCTTTTTTTTCTTCCTTGCTGAATTATTTATATTGCAATCTTTCTCGTTTAATTTGATTCTATCCATTTCTTTCCTTTTGTATATATTCTTAATAGACTAGTAATATAGATAAAAATTGTTACCAAAAAGTTGTACAAAACGAAAAAAATTTTAATAAAATTGTTGTTATGTTAAATATTATGGGAAAAATCGATCTTAAAGACAGAAAGATACTTTATCAACTTGATTTAAATTCAAGAGCCACATTGGAGGAAATAGGAAATAAAGTTGATTTATCAAAAAATGTCGTGGCATATAGAATAAACCGGCTCTTAAAAATGGGTGTAATCAGAAATTTTTTTACTATCATCAATCCTTTTAAAATAGGATACTTTAGCATTGGTTTTTATTTGGTTTATCAATATGCAACCTCAGATTTAAAGAATGAGATTATCAAGTATTTTGTAAAGGACAAGAATACCTGGTTTGTTGCCTCTCTTGATGGGAGATTTGATTTGGGGGTAAGTCTGTGGGTAAAAGACCTAAAAGATTTTTATTTACGCTGGGAGAACGTACTAAAAAAATATCGAAGCTACATTGCTGATCACATGTTTATTAATTATGTTCAGGCTCATGCTTATCCACATTCCTATTTATTAGATGAATGTAGAGATGCGGATAGGAAAGAATTGATGTTTACTGGCGGGGGAGAGCAAGTCAAAATAAATGATTTAGATATTCAAGTTTTAAGAGTGCTTTCCTCAAATGCAAGAATGCCAACTATAGAAATTGCAAATAAACTTAATATATCTGCTGGGGTTATCAAACATAGAATAAAAAAATTAGAGAAATTAGGTGTAATTCAAGGTTATAGACTTGCGATGGATATTTCAAAATTAGGATTTAAAGATTTTAGAATTGATTTTGATTTTAAAGATTATAATCAGAGAAAGCAGATTGTACGATATATAATACGAAATCCACATTTGACCGATATCTTTACATCAATAGGTCATGCTGATTTACAATTGCATGTACGTGTAAAAAATATAGATACAGTGCATAAAATCATGAATGATCTTAACATTGCATTCCCGGACATCGTACGAAATTATGGGTATATCCATATTTCAAAGATATACAAACAGAATTACATGCCTTTTGAATGAATATAGTCAGTAATCCAACTGAAAAAGATTGAAAATTCAGAAGCTTTATATTATATATTTTATTGCAAACAGAAAACCAGGATTGTTTCAATCTGTTATGACTATCAGTGGAACATTTGTTGGAGCTATGGCTCTCTTAGTTTATACAGCCTTTGTTTTTACCTTTGGTATATCAGCTATTTGGATGTTTTTTGGATTTTGCATTGGATTTATTAAACCAGAATTAGCATTGGTAAGTATGATCGGTAGCTTCCTCATTTATTGTTTAGCTTTAGTAGTTTCTAAAATAATCAAAAGTGTGCAAACCATGGAGATATGTCACCCCCCGCTCTAAATTGTTAACACGTCCTCCAATTTAAGTGCTTTCACAAG
>JAHWGK010000039.1 GCA_020054495.1 Thermoplasmata archaeon
TGGGTATTTAATCAGTTATTAAAAGGAGTTAAAGAGCATAAGAACGCTCTTTCAATTTGAAAACTGCAAAAGCTTTGATCTAAAATCTCAATATTAGAGAAATCATCTTGTAAGTTTTTTAAAATCGTTTTTATTTGACTTCGAGGGAATCCGGTCCACCAAGATATATCATGTTTAGTTACAGGGCCAAACGAAGCAAGATATTGCCGAACTATTAATTCTCTAGCTTTTTCTTCTTCTATACTATTCAAGTCTATATCTGGAAAATACTCACGAAATGGATAATACGTGTGTATATTGTTTTTCCAACCACTCTTTGGAAGACCTCGTATCAACAATCCCCGATCACACATAAGATTAACAATTGGGGAGACGTTAAGTGTTGTGTCCAACTCCTGTTTTATTTCTTTAGTTGTCAGCCCTTGTCCCTTAATTACCTCCATAATTCTTTTTGAAAACTCTTCATATTGTTGTTCTGTTATCCCAAGATATTTGTAGTGGCGTTCGGAGATAATGTCCACCATTTTTCTTGTTGCAGAAAAAACAGTCGGAACCATATCTCCGGGGACAATATAGATGGTTTTTCGGACACATCGAATTCTTGCAAGGGTCTTTTTTATAGATAACTCATTGCTTAATTTGTCACGTGTGAAATTTTTCATTCTTGAAAACAAGGAAAGATACGGTGTTGTAGCACCAGTGGCATGTAACCCAAAAATATCTCTTACGATTTGAACAACGTTATCACTTTGTGAATTTCTCGTTAAATGATGTTTCCGCAATACAAAATGGTTTAACTGATTAAGTTCAACATTGTTCATAGATTATTCACAAATGAATCAATCTGGGTGCATAAAAACATAATGAATTTTTAGGTTAGATTACTATAATCAGTAAAACAACCCTCTAATAACAAAAAAAGATTTTATAAACTATGAGACGTTTACAACTAGATAACATTTGGGGAGAAACATGACATATTGTTCAAAATGTGGAAAGAAAAATGATGATGATGCAGAATTTTGTAAAAAATGTGGTACTCCTTTAAAAGCTACTGAAAAAGAAATGGAGAAAGAATGGGAAAAGAGATGTGAAGATGAATGCCCTGCTGGAGGAAAACGAGGTGCTCCAATTTTTTGGGCTATACTTCTTGTTCTTATCGGATTGGTAATAATATTCGAAGGAATATTAAAAAATATTAGCGTGCCTGCTTCATTTTCGTGGATAAATGATATTAATTTTGGTTTGATTTTTGCTGCGATCATTGGGATATTATTTATCGTATGGGGCCTACGTTTAATTAGTAGTAAAAAAGATTAAAATACATTTTACACGGTTCTACGCAGTTATGGCAAATCATAGTATGACGCCATTTTGAAAGTTGGATTCTAGTATCTAACCATAGAAATGATAATATTACAGTTATTAATCCATAGATTTTACTGCCTGTGATTTCAAATATACCTATGGTAAGCAAAAGGAAACTTATCATTAGAAAAACATTTGAAATTACATGTAAAATTGTATTTCTTTTAGGAAACATGATTTCTACATAGACGAGACCGATAATGATTAAACCAAGGATAATAAAGAAATATAATATGGATATTGGCTGTTGAATATCAATAAATACGTAGCTGCTCAATAATAAAATTGCAATTATAGAGCCTATAGCTAAGCCAAAACAACCAGTGCAGAATGTTTTATTATTAAATCTAATTGTGTGATTCTGAAATTGGTCACAGTCTGGATGATGCCCTTTTCGTTTTCTTACTATTTTCTGAGTATTTTCTTTGTTTACTTTTTGATTTTCAAATTTCATAGATTTTCTGTACCAACCTGGATAAAATGCTAGTGAAATACCAAAAATACAGCCTGGAATAGATATCCCAGCTATGAATAATCTATCATATATTCCAATAGTATTTATGTTGGTTGAACTAAAGAAAGCCAACATTAATATTAAGATAGCTCCTGCAATTGAAAGTATAAGATAGTAAAAAATATTCTTTTTCTGCTTCAAATTAATCTCCTGAATTTTCTCAACACATGCTGCCCAGCCATGTGACGATACAGTATTCTTTTAAGTTTGTTTTTTGAAAAAACTCCTGCTATGTTTTTTTTATAAGAGCCATAAAAGGTTTGATAACATTTCCACAGTTCCTGTTGCACTTCTTGTCTTGAAAGTGTTTCTGTTGGCATTATTGCATGTGCCATATCGTAGTTTGTATAGTTTGTATCATCTATCCATCCATTTTGTTTTGCTGTTTCATAGTAAACAGTACCTGGAAATGGTGTAAGAGCCGTAAATATTGAAAAATCAGGCTCTATATCCATTGAGAATTGCCTGAGTTGCTCGATGGATTCATGGGTATCATTTCTTGTTCCGATGACAAACATGGCATGCGAGAATATATCGTTATCTCTTAGTAGCTTCATAGTTATATATGCGTCTTGGTTTTTTGTCCCTTTTTTGAATTCTTTCAGTGTTGTTTCTTTATGGCTTTCAACGCCACACATAATCCAATATGTGCCGATTTCTCGTAATTTTTTTACAAGATCAGGATTTTTTGCTACATCGTCAGTTCGTGCCTGTAAAAAAAGCATTATATCTTCTTTACATTTACGATGTTTTAGTTCATTGTACAGTTTTTTTCCGCGAATGTTAATTTTAAAATGATCATCAGTAAGCCATAGAAAGACACCGCCATAGGTTTCATTTAAATGTTCAATTTCATCAGCAATTCGTTTTACTGATTTTGATCGCCACATTCCTCCCCAGTGTTTCCATTGTGTGCAAAATGAGCATCGATGATCACAGCCTCTTGCGCCCTCTAGCACCATGTATCTTGTATTTCTTCCAGCCATCATACTGAAATGATAGTGTTTGATGTAATCTTCAATAAGATGATAAGCAGGGTATGGTAATATATCAAGATTTTTTATTAGAGGACGTGGCGGCGTGTGAATGATTTTATCATTGTGTTTAAATGATAGACCTTTTATGTTTTGAATTTTTTTCCCATTATTTAATGATTTTATTAACTCTACAATAGTTAGTTCTCCTTCACCTCTTATGATGTAATCTATTTCTGGGAAGTCAATGAGCGATTCCTCTGGGACAGATGAGAAATGTATACCTCCGACAACAGTAATAATATCTTTGTTTACGGTTTTTGCAATTTCAACAGCCCGTGCACATGAATACGTATTACAGGTGAAACCCGAGGTTAACACCATTGATGGATTTGATGATTCTATATATTTTTCAAGTCCCTGCCAGTTCATATTTTCTGCTTGGCAGTCAAGTACCTCAATTTCTATACCTGGCAGTTCTCGTTCAATGTACGCTGCAAGAATCAGTAGTGTAGTTGGTGGTGGGAGATATTCTCCCATGACAAACCAGTATATTCTTGGCGGTTCAACAAATAAAATTTTCTTAATCTTCATTTGTCCCCAGTTTGAGTATAATTAAAAACTTGTTGAAATAGGTTATTATGAAAAGATGAGGTCGTTTAATAGACATTATAAGTTGAATTACAAAGACGGATCTTTTAGATTACCAAATGTCCGTAGAATTATTTCAGGTAACGCTGGATGAATGTGCATACCTTGACCTATATACCCAACTTGCCCGCCTAGCGCCATTGCATTAATTACTTCTTGAATTAGCATTGGAGCATATGGCCCGATTATATGGAATCCTAGAATTTTTCCACTTTGTTTTTCAACAATGGCTTTTGTAAAACCTTTTAATTCTACCATGGCTTCGCCTTTTGCAACATCACTATATTTCGCTTGGCCAACTAGGATTTGGTGTTTCTTTTTTGCTTCATTTTCAGTAAGACCAACAGATGCTATCTGCGGATATGTAAACACAGCATAAGGAACTGCACTATAATCCATCGGTGTTTTTTGTTCATGAATTGCATTACGCCATGCAACCATTGCTTCTTCATTTGCAACATGTTTAAACATATATTTTCCAATTGCATCACCAAAAGCCCAAATGTTCTTCTTACTTGTTTCAAGATGCTCATTAACTTTAATGTATCCCCTCTCATCTGTTTCTATACTAGAATTCTCAACTTTTAACAAATCAGCGTTAGATTTTCTACCAGTAGCTATTAAAATTGTCTCGACTGTTTCTACAGTTTCGTTTCCAGACTCTTTGTTTTTTCCAATTATTGTGTAACCTTTTCCTTCTTTTTTAAATTCAAGAACTTCAATATTTGTTAAAACATTCATTCGTTTCTCCATTTGCTTTTTTAATAAATCAGCAATTTCTGGTTCTGATTTTTTTATCAATCTTGCGCTTCTCTGAAAAATAGTTACTTTGGTGCCCATAGCTGCAAAAAAATGTGCAAATTCAACAGCAATAAAACCTCCACCGATTATTGCCATGCTCTCCGGTTTTTCAGTAAGATTAAATACAGTTTCATTTGTCAGGTACTCAACATTTTCTATTCCTTTTATAGGAGGGATTAATGGACGTGCGCCTGATCCAATGAAGATTTTTTTACCTATCATCTGTTCTCCATTTACCTCAATTGTATAATCTGAAATAAAATAACCTTCACCTTTGTAATAATGTAGACCTTTGATGTTATCTAATCCGTGATCCATATGCTCATGACTTTCACGAATTGGTTTTCGCATATGTTTCATTATCGCGGTAAAATCAACATCTTTAATTTCTGCTTTGATTCCAAGTTTCTCTGCTTCTTGAATTTCAACGATTCTATCTGCTGGATATATCAACATTTTAGAAGGGATACACCCTACATTCAGACATGTGCCCCCTAATGGACCTTTATCAACCCAAGCTACAGATAAACCCTGTGATAACGCTGCATCAACAATTTCCCCACCAGAGCCACTACCTATTACAATAACATCATATTTGTTCATTGAATTATTGCCTCCATTTTTCTTTAAATAATCTATTTCATTCCCAATTGTTTTTTAAGGCTATTTATGGATTCTTTAACATTTTTGGCTTTAATGATATATGATCCTGAAACAAACATATTTGCACCTGCTTTATCAACAAGATCGATTGTCTTATCTGTAATTCCTCCATCAACTTCGATATCAAGATCAGGTTTCATATTTCTCAACTCTGTGATTTTATCTAACATTTCAGGAAGGAAAGGACTACCATAAAAACCAGGATTAACAGTCATAATTAACACCTGATCAATATCATCTATAAAACTAGAAAGATTTTCAACTGGAGTCTTAGGATTCAAGACAAAACCAATTTTTTTATCCTTATCTTTGACATCAGAAATAATACTTTTAGGATTGTTACAAGATTCATAATGAACAAGAATAGTGTTCACCTTATGCCAGTTATCTTTGATCCAAACCTCAGGTTTTTCTATCATTAAATGAGCTTCAAAAAAACAAGATGTTTCAGGCAACTTAAAATCAAAAAAGAGTGATGTGTTTGGAACAAATTTTTCATCCATAATGTCAAGTTGGGCAATTTCTATTAAGTTTACTACTTTAGATAGGGAAGCATCTAGTTCTTCTTGTGTTTTTGCAATTATTGCCGGTATAATTTTTTTCTTTTTAAACATATTTTTTCCTCATTTGATCTAATTAGAATTTTATCGATTGGAATAATAAATAGCTGCAAGACATGCGCCGTACAGGCTCACATCATAATTAATAACAATATAAATCGGTATTTTTTTTAATAAATCAGATCGCCTATAGGCATTTTCAAATTCATCTAGAAACTCCTTTGATTTGAAAATTTCTTTATTTTTTGAAGCTATACCACCTGTGATGTATAATCCCCCTGTCGCCATTATGTCCAAAACAAAATTTTTTGCACAGCGAGCATAAAACAGTGTAAATGACCTAAAAGTCTCTCTGCATGTTTCATCTTTCTCTCTATATTTTGAAATAAGTTTTGCTTTGTCTTGTGATCCATCGATTTCTTTAGTATAAATTGTAGAGTCAAATTGCTGTAATTTTTTTAGAAATAAGTATATATTCTCTATCCCACGTCCAGAAAGTAATTCTTCATAGGTAATTGGTTGTGAAATTCCTCGGAATTCTTTAATAAATTTTGTTAGTTTTATTTCAAAATCATTCTGTATAGGGAAATCTCCATGTCCACCTTCGCTTGGAATTGGAACATATATTTTGAAATGTTTATCGTATATTAAGATACTTTTCCCCAATCCAGTACCAGCACCAATCAATGCTTTTGTTGATAACGAGCGTTCTTGACCTTTAGCAGCTTTTATTTCTAACAAGTCTTTTTTATTATTAGGATTTAGTAAATTAAAACCATAACCAATAGCTTGAAAATCATTGATAAAAAATATGTTATCTAGAGCTGTTTCTTTGATTAATTCTTTCTTATTTACAGTCCAATCTACATTTGTCAAACTGATAAGATCTTGATAGGGAGATACTATTCCAGCTAATCCAAAACAAGCAGAATCAACTTTAATACTATATTTTTTATCTGCATAGGATAGTGTTTCGCTAACTGCAGGAACTAATGAGTTTATTTCTTGGCTTTTAAAGTCTAATGAAAACAATAAGACTGGTTTTGAGTTTTTAACTCCAGCAACTCCAATATTTGTATTAGTTCCACCGACATCTGCACCAATGATATATGATGAATATTTCTCATCTAATAATTTTTTTTCGAAAGTTCTTACACTATAATCAATCATGTTTACTTCGCATCCGTATATCTTTCTATATAATTAAGACTATATCATAATTTTAACTTTTCTTTTTTTGATTAAAAAACAATAATCTAGAAAGACGGAAAATATTATGAAGATATTGATTATGTCTAAAAAAGATATGCGGGTGTGATCTAGGGGTTATGATTAGGGCCTTCCAAGCCCTCAGCCCGGGTTCAATTCCCGGCGCCCGCACTTTATATAATGCAGGGGTAGCCAAGCTTGGCCAACGGCGCAGGACTTAAGATCTAATCAAAAAGAAGGGTTCGATGGGACATCCTGTCTCGAAGGAGTCCAAGGGTTCAAATCCCTTCCCCTGCACTAATTTATAAATTATTTTAAATAAAAATAGTCTATTTGGTGAAAAAGCGTTGTTCGTCTGATGTGTGTAAGGATGATTGAATTTATAAACCTTTAACTATTTCATTCACCAAGAGGTTAATAAAAATGGAAATAAAGAAACTAACGCCAAACTTGATGATTGAAGATGTAAATAAAACAATTGATTTCTATAAGGATATTCTTGGATTTGAGTTTGTAATGGGAGTTCCAACGGAAAAAAATGAAGTTTTAATGGAGTTACCTGACGATAAAGCACTTATCTATGCTTTAATGAAGTTTGGGAATATTGAAGTAATGTTTCAGGTAAAAGAAAGTCTTTCAGAAGATATTCCTATTTTTAAAGATTTTGAGATAGGTGCCTCTTTAACTTTATACTTTGAAGTTAATAACATTGGAGAGATGTATGAAAAACTGAAAGACAAGGTAACCGTTGTAAAAGAATTACATACCACTTGGTATGGAATGCAAGAATTCTATATCAAGGATTGTAATGGATATATTTTAGGATTCTCTCAACAGAAACAGGGTTAAAAAATGTCATAACTAAAAGGTATTCCTATTGGTAATCATCTGTAACAACAACATCAACTTTATTATTCTCTGCTGAACCGTCTGGTCCTGGCGAAGAAATACCATTTTCATCGGTAGCAACAGTACGTTCTATCACTCGTTCCAGCATTGCCCCAAGTTTTCCATTAAGTTCCGTAACAATTTTGACAAACCGTTCAAGAGTTCCCCCTTCACCATCGTGGTCAACTGTCCACTCACCTTCATCTATCGTTATCTCATTGCTTGCTGCTCCATCATCTCCATCTGAGTCGACTGTCCACTCACCCTGCGTTGCTCCAACTTCACCATCCGAGTCTATAGTTGTGGTTTCTTCTAAGTCATCTACTGGTTCATTTCCGTCATCGGGCGTTATCTCTCCGACTATATCTATTGTTTCTGGCAGAAGCACATCTTCTTCTAGACTGTCTTCTGGGTCATCATCATCATACTCCTCGTCATCTTCATCTTCTTCATCATCATCTGTATCTATTGACATACTATCTGTCCTATCAGATGCAACCTGAGATAACCTGTCCAATATATTCTTTAACAGTGAGTTTTCTGGGAGCCTCTCATATATTTTCCCCTCGGAGAACAAAAACAAAGCAGAACTCGTTGATGTAAACATAAGTATTACTAAAATAGCGGATATTAGCATTACATATTTTTTTATCATCCTATTCACCTAACCATGTCACGTTCTATCATTAATTGTATAAAAATCTGTCGTGTTAAAACGTCAAAATGAAAAAGTTGTGCTATTTTTCCAAAGATGAGTTATTATAAAAAAACCAAAGATTCTTCGGCCCAATAGGTATCAAAAAGGTATTATCGGGTGAAGCCTAGTATATCTTTGGTATTCATTGCTCTGGTAAAGAATAGATATTTCTACATGAGTAAGCATTCTTCAGTAAAAAAGCGTTATTTGTCTGGTGTGTGTAAGGATGATTGTTTTATTTTTTTACCTTATGAATTTGTATGTTTCCATTGTTGAAAACTATCCATCGTAACTTGTCACTATTTTTAAGTTTAAGAATTTCAACTACTTCAGAAGGCACTGTTACTCTCCTTCTTGACCCTCTGATTGTCAACGCTGTGTCTGTTATACATCTTACATCTTCCAATTCGACTTTCATAATAAAACCCATTTTTAATAACTATAATTTGTATAAATAATTTGTTCTTTTAACAATATTTTTTGTTACATATCCAATAATCAGGTAATGTTACTTTTTTAACAATATCCTCATTTTATTCGTTTCCATGCTCGTCCATGGAAATTATAAATAACCATTTGAATAGATTGAAAAATCACTACAATCGAAGTCATCTGAAGAAGATCACCTGTTATCAAATACGTTACTAAAGTCAGCATAATAACGCAGGCGATACGATAGCTAACTGCCTTTGCTATTGATCGTTTTCTTGTTTCCTCCATAGTTATTCCCCTCATTTGGAGATAGAAGTAATATCCCTAATTAGCGTTAGAAACAAAAGATTTTGATTAAGGTTACCAACCCGAGTGTTAAGGTTAATGCACCTATAGCAACCTTCAATGTTCTCGTTGGAAGTTTTTTTACAATAAATGCAGAAAATGGAACAGACAACAACGCTCCAATAACTAATGATGGTGCAAGACCCCAATTCACCGTCCCTGGAGAAACTACAAAGACAATTACACCAACAACACAAGTAAGTCCCTCTGCTAGAGAGGTAATACCAACAGCATTATTACCATTCACTCCAGTGAGAATCTGACCCCCGGTGACAACAGGACCATATCCCCCACCGCTCATCCCTTTATTAAATGCAGCGATTGAGCCAAGCCCAATAATTTTTTTCCATGAAAATTTGAAATCTTTATTCAATGTCAACAATATCACAATTCCCATTCCTAAAACAATCAAACCAATGTATGTTTTTAACCATAATGTTGGAATATTGAGTGCTAAAAACACTGCGATAGTTGCTCCGATGATGCTGCATGTAGCAAGCACTAAGGCAATTTTGAGATGAATCGACCCACGTTTAAAATTAACATTACCGGCTTTATGATGTGCAAACCCTGCGGTTATGCCAGTTATTAACTCAGATAATAATACACATGGTATTATAGCAAGTGGTCCAAATCCAATAATCATCAATACCGGAGTGAGGGTAGTTCCGTAACCCATGCCCAGAGTTGAATCAATAAGCTCACAGAAAAAAGCCAAGATTATCAATGATAAGAATATTTGAACGCCTAATATTTCTACACCAAGTAGCTCAATCATTTATATCGCCTAAAAATGCTCATATTGACTGTCATCTATATTTATATAGCGTTACACATATTTAAATTTATTGGTAATTTTCATATATTTAATGGTATTAAACCAAATTAAACCATTTTATATTGGTAAAAATTTGGTATAAACGGGCTAAAAACCAATACAAAATTATCAAAAATGCTAGAAAATAACAAAATAAATGGTAATTTTGCTAAAAAATCTCATTAACTGTTATAGCTGCATCTTACTTTTTTCTAAGCTCACGTCGGAGTATCTTCCCGGAGATTGTCTTTGGAAGCTCTTTCACATATTCAATAACACGCGGGTACTTGTAAGGAGCTGTAACGTTCTTTACATGTTCTTGCAACTCTTTTGTAAGCATCTCTGAGGATCTATATCCTTCTGCAAGTACTACAAATGCCTTTACTACAATTCCTCTTACACCGGTAGGATCTGGAGAACCGACGACTGCGCATTCAGCCACTGCATCATGTTCCATCAGAGCAGATTCAACTTCAAATGGCCCAATACGATAACCTGATGATTTTATAACATCATCATCTCTTCCAACAAACCAGAAATATCCATCTTTATCCTTATAGCCCCGATCGCCAGTATAGTAATAGTCACCACGGAATGATTTTTTCATGATATCTTCATCTTTCCAATACTCTTTGAAAAGACCTGGAGGATACTCATCACCGAGATAGAGCGCAATGTTTCCTTCTTCATTATGTTTAAGCTCTTTTCCGTTATCATCAACAATTCGTACGTCGTGGCCCGGTGTTGGTTTGCCAACAGAACCGTATTTAATTGGCATGAATGGATAGTTTGAAAGAAGACATACTGTTTCAGTCTGACCATAGAAATCATAAATCTCCAAACCAAATGCTTTCTTCCAAACTCTAATTACTTCAGGATTAAGGGGTTCGCCCGCACTCATACAATGACGGAGCTCAAGGTTATATTTTGAGAGATCAAGTTGAATAAGCATACGATATACAGTGGGGGGAGCACAAAACGTGGTAACACCATATTTTTCCATAGCTTGTAACAACCCATCGGCATCAAAGCGGCCAGGAGTCTCCCACTGGATAACAGTAGCACCTACAATCATCTGACCAAATAATTTACCCCAAGCTGCTTTTGCCCATCCCGTTTCAGATATAGCCCAATGAAGATCACATTTTGTAAGAGCCTGAGCAAAACGTGCAGTAACCTCGTGACCAAGAGGATAACTATGAGTATGAAGGACCATCTTAGGATGACCAGTAGTACCTGAAGTGAAATAAATAAGCATAGGATCATCTGAAGATGTTCTACCAATCTCTTTTTGAGAAAGCTCACGAGAAGCCTTATTCATCTCGTCATTGAAATTCAGCCATCCTTTTCTTTTACCATCAATAAGCATCAAATGCTTTAACGTGGGACATTTATTTTTGACTGTTTCAACCTTATCAGCATGCTCCATATCAGTAATAACCATACATGCTTCAGCACGATTAACCCTATATTCAACATCTTTAGGAGTTAAAAGAACAGTACCGGGCAAGGGGGCAACACCAAGTTTAAACATACCAATAAGAGCTACATACCATTCTGGAATGCTTTGTAGAATTAATAGAACTCTATCACCTTTCTTTACACCTATTTTTCTAAGAACATTAGCAAACTGGTTTGATTGAACCTTAAGATCATAGAATGTATGATAACGATCTCTATTACCACTTCTATCAATTGAAATTAAAGCAAGTTTAGTTCTGTCTTCAGCCCATTGATCTACCACATCAAAACCAAAATTAAAATACTCTGGAACTTCCCATTTAAAATTCTTATACATTACATCATATCTATCTTTCTTCTGCAATGTTGGTTTCAACGATGCTGTCTGTTTCATGTTTATTCTTTCTCCAATAAAGCCATAGTTTTATATCGTATTTATCTTTTTAATAATTAAATGTAGCTTTTTGGGTTTAAATCCCCGCCTTTTAAGGCGTTTTTTACAATAAACTCTTTTTCTTGACAGTTTATTTTTGCCTTGAGCAGGCGCGTCCGCCATAGGCGGATGTTTTAAGCACCTGCCCAAGAGCAAAACATTATGAATCTAGTTAGCGGTAGCCATAGCATTGGCCAGAATTTGTACCACTTGGAATGGTGTCCCAAGTATAGGTACAATATGTTTATGAAAGAGGAAAATAAAAAGCTTTGTGAAGAAATTTTGAGAGAAGTAGCTGAACGACATAAAATTAAGATAACTGAGTTGAGCGTGATGCCAGATCACATTCATACGGTGGTTGGGATACCACCAACGATGAGTGTTTTTAAAGCTCTTCAACTTTTGAAAGGGACGTCATCTAGAGAACTTTTCAAACGAAAACCAAATTTTCGTAAGCGATATCCAAAAGGTCATCTTTGGAGCCCTGGTAAGTTTTACAGAAGCGTTGGAGATACTGATGCAGAGGCAGCAATACAATATGTGCGTGATTAACGACTTGAACAGACCTCGTTGGATTCACTTCCAACAACAACTAACCGGGCCTCATAAGAAGCCCCGTCATTCGTATGTCACAAAAACTCTTACAAGGGAAAGGCATACGGACGAATGAGAATTTTTTAGCGAAAAAACTCAATATTCACAGAAAGACAATCGAACGGCGAATAAACGCCCTTCTTAAAGAGGGAATCATAAGCAGACCTGTCTGTCGATTTCCTCTTTTAATTGTTCCACCTGAATACATTTTAGTGAAGTCCCTGTTTCAAATTAAAAAACAACATGATAAAATATTGAAGTCGTTAAAAAGTGATCCACATGTAACCTGGATGATCAAAGCAATCCTTGGCAGGGGAGGATACAACTTAGTGGTATTTAGCACGTTTTATAAAGTAGAAGATCACTTGGAATGGCAAGAAAAGTTGGACCAACAGTTTCCTTCTTGTATAGGTGCAGTAAAAAATACGTATCTTTCACCCACAATGGCGTTTTCTTTTTCTCCAGGATATGTATCGATACGCATTATAAAAAATAGGTTAAAGCAGGTTCATGGGAAAGAACCTGTGAAGATGATGAAATCATAGTTCTATACAAATCGGAAAAGCGTTTTTTATCTGAGGGTAGAAGGTATTCTTTACCACAACCCAAAATATCTTTGGTACTGTAAGTTGTCTGATAGATGTAATGGTGATTGAAAAACTAGATATTAAAATCCTAAAAATCAAACATCTCCATATTTTTTCCCTTATTAGCCTCTTTATATCGTGAATATCCAGACTTCTGCATCTTCAGGGAGATCCTCTTTCTCAATGTCTATCTCATTTCCAACACGGAGAACTTTTAACTTGTTTTTTTCCACAGATGCCACACTATTATAATCATAATGATCATGAGAAACTAGAATAATATCACCAGCTACATCCGGTGCAGAGATACCAATTGATTTACCATCATGTGGACCAGTCACCAATGTAATATCATTTGTAATTTCCCAACATGTGACCATGCCATCGTATTCTCAACAAACATTACCTCCTCCCGAATTTTCACTAATCACATAGTCGATATAAATAGATTATGAAAAAAGCTTAGATAATACCATACTACAAAAAACTCAAGAAAATAATATAATACCTAGATTGTATTCGGGTGCAGATAACTTTTAGTTAAAATTTAGAAAGAAGAGGATTTGAACAATGAAACCAACTGATATGGCATATGATCGAGCCAGTATAATATTCTCTCCTGATGGAAGACTTTTTCAGGTTGAATATGCAAGAGAAGCAGTGAAAAGAGGAACCACCACAATTGGATTAAAATATAGAGATGGTGTAGTATTAATTGTTGATAAACGTATAAGTTCTCATTTGGTAGAACCAGGGTCAATTGAGAAGATTTTTCAGATAGATGAACACATTGGCTGCGCTACTTCGGGTCTTGTTGCAGATGCAAGAGCACTAGTAGATAGAGCTCGTATTGATGCTCAGATAAACGAGATAACATATGGTGAGAAGATACCGGTGAAGACACTTGTAAAATATATTTGCGATTTCAAACAAGCATATACACAGTATGGTGGTGTGAGACCATTTGGCGTTGTTCTTCTTATAGCTGGTGTTGACGAAACCAGACCATGTTTGTTTGCTACAGATCCTTCTGGCGCTTTTATGGGATATAAAGCCGGAAGCGAAGGAGCGGGACGTAGTGTAGCTATAGCATATTTCGAAAAAAATTATAGAGAAAATATGACATTAGAAGAAGCTATAGATGTGGGTATAAAAGCTATTCATAAAGGATATGGGAAAAAACTGAATCCTGATGCTATTGAAATAGCAGTAGTTGGTACAACGGAGAAATTCCGTAGATTATCACGTGACGAAACGAAGAACTATGTTAAAAAAGCACTTGGATAAAAAAACAAACTATAATAAAAAAATTACCGTTTTTTGATTAGTTACTCTTTTTGTATTTGGGAATGACACATACGAAGATGGATAGGGATGTGAGGTGAAAATGATGGCTACTAAATTGAGATGACTAAAAAGGAAACATGGAAAAAATAATTAATTATTTCACCTAACCTGAGAACATGTTAATTTTGTACCGATATTTTGGTGTTCAAATCCCTTTTTCTGTACTAAATTAAACCTTAACTTTTATAACTAACAAGTGTATATGTGTTTGAGTAATATGCAAGAAGAGGAGAGATTAATAGTAGATAATGAGCGGTGTAAAACAGGTATCGATGAACTAGATATCCAGCTTGGTGGTGGGATACCAACCGGTAGCACAGTTTTAATGGTTGGTAGTAGCGGATCAGGTAAAACCACTCTTTGTATGCAGTTTTTAATAAACGGTGCTCAGCAAGGTGAGCGAGGTGTATTTTTTACCATAACTGAACCCTTGTTTAAATTAACAAAAAACATGGAGGGGTTCAGTTTTTATGATAAGAAACTAGTTGAGTCAGGGATGGTTAATCTAATAGATTTAAGAATCATAAGTGAAAGACTAGGATTGGACACAGAGAAATATACTGCCGAAGATGCCAGCGCTTTACTTGATATTTTAAGAGACATAGCAGATGAGTTAAATGTTAAGCGATTAGTAATCGACTCAATAACTGCACTATGTTATAGATTACAAACACCAGAAATGATTAGAGATTTTATTTTTAAACTTGGGTCATCCCTTGCAGCTATGAAGTGTACTACTCTTCTAACGTCAGAGGTACCTCCAATGACTTTTCAATATTCTCAATATGGTATTGAAGAATTCATCTCAGATGGGATAATGTTTTTAGGAGACCTTGAAAGAAAAGGAGATTTGATACGAACGTTTCAAATCGTTAAAATGCGAGGCGCAGCACATAGCAGAACCAAATCTGCAATGAGTATTTCATCTAAAAGTGGTGTAGAATTAGCTCCATTGCTGAAATCTAGAGAGTGAAAGTTAATGGCTAATGTTTTAATCGATGGCTTAAAAGAAAGAATTTCTAATGCAATTAAAATTAATCAATCAATAGGAATAATGTTGCCTGGAAGTAATTATTCTGATTTAGTTCAGGCATTGTTTGAGTATATTAATAGTAAACCCGAAGAGGCTTGGGTTTATGTAACTGTGACAAAACCTTATGGAACCTTAGTTAAACAATATGAATATTTATTAGAAGCTAAAAATATCAAATTCATTGATTGTATTTCTCGTGCTGCTGGAATATTAAGGTCTGATTCGAACTGTATATATCTTGAAAGTCCATCGATGCTTGAAAAACTTGGTCTTGAGATAATGAACATTTTTAAAGAAGTAGATGAGGATACTGAAAAATTTCTAGTGATAGATTCTTTGAGTAATTTAATAATATATAATGATGCTGAGATTGTTACTGAATTTTTTTATCATATTGTAAATAGAACAAGGGCAAAGGATATACATACTATATCTTTAGCAATTGAGGAAGAAGGACTAGAAAAACATCTAAATAGATTAATTTATTTAAACGACAAAATCTTGAAAGTGAGGGATTCTTTTATTTAAGTTAATTTTCGCCATTAATTTAATAATTAATAAGTTAAAAATTTCACAATAAACATCAGATAAAGATTAAAAATGGCTAAAGATGAATTTATTAGTACCGGAATAGATAAGCTTGATAAGTTGCTTGAAGGGGGCACTCCTAGAGGATTTTCTGTACTAATCCTTGGAACTCCAGGGAGTAGTGTAGAGATATTATGTAAACAATTGGCTACAGTTGGCAAGGTACTCTATTTTACAACAGAAGAAACAGAAGATGAAATATTAAACACGATTAGTAGATTTGGGTGGGATAAATCAAACATTAAAATTGTGGATATTGCATCAGAATATTCTAAAGCTGTTCTCAGTAGTGAAGAAAAACGTATTAGTGTATATAAACAAAGATCAAAAATTAAACTTAAGGAATTAATCGAAATAGGATCTTCAGGCTTACCCCCTACCCAAAAAGGAGCTGAAGATTTTTTAGCTGTTTTGTCAAATAAATTAAAATCTGCTAAATATGAAAAAATAATAATAAACTCCTTAGATTTTTTCTTAAGCCAATATCGCCAAGAAGAAGTAATAAGGACTGTACATGCAGCTAAAATTAGTAATCTCGAAAATAAAGGTGTATTATTTATAATAATGACGAGAGGAATACATGGAGATATTTTTGAGAGAAAAATGGAAGGAATTGCTGATTGTGTTCTTGAGCTTGAAGTGTTACAGAAAGGTTCTGCTTTTGAGCGTTTTTTAGCTGTTAAAAAAATGAAGAACTATGCAAAGAAAATAGGAATTGCACGATATATTATAGATAGTGACGGCTTTGTTTTAGAAATGATAGAAAGAATAATGTAAAATTGAAGTAGTAAAAAATTTTTAAGTTATTTTTTTTCAGATTTTTTATAAACTTGATAAAGAATACAGTTTTTTTCACCAGGACACACAACATCAGGAGGAGTTAAACGACATCCAGGTGAATCACGATGTCGTATTCTTGATTTGAAATTACATTCTTCTATCATTTTGTCGTCTGTTTGCCCGGTAACGTTTGTTTCTTTATAAAACCATAACTCAAATGTATAATTTAATCTATTTTGCTTGGTGACGGCAGATGAGTATGTAGATATATATACAGATAGCTATCCATGAGCCGACTATTTTATTAAGGGTTACATTATTCTACTTTTTGATATTGTGGATGGGATGCAAAGCGAAAATAAAGAAGCGGGCTCTTTAGATATGAAGAGGCCTCTTGTTGTAAGGGCTTTAAGACGAAGTAATGTTAGAAAAAAGATCGCTGAATATCTTTTTGATATAAGCCCAAGTTGTAGTTATACTTCTGAGATAGCATATAATGTTAATACAACACCTACGAATGTTATCGGGGCATTGAGAGGAATGGGATCTAGATATAAAGAGGATGAATCACTTCTAAATTTAGATCTAGTTGAGGAGAGAAGCGGTGGTAAAAATATTAGATTATATGGTTTAACTCCTTTTGGAAAAGAAGTAATAGAATCGTTACATAGAAGGCAATAAATTATATTTTTACTAATTTTCAATTTTATTCCCAAATTTATGGACAACCATAGCTCTTAATAAGGAGTTATATATATATCGGATTTGAATTTGTCTTATTTGGGGGTTAAGAACTATGAAAGGATTAGATGTTCCAAAACCAAGATTTGGCACGGTTAAAATAAAAAAAGGTTTTGCAAAAATGCAGAAAGGCGGCGTGGTAATGGATGTTACTAACGCTGAGCAGGCTTGTATTGCTGAAGACAGTGGTGCTATTGCTGTAATGGCACTGGAAAGAGTCCCAGCAGATATTCGTGCACAAGGTGGAGTAGCTAGAATGGCTGATCCATCTATTATCCAGGAGATAATGGATGCTGTTAGTATTCCAGTTATGGCTAAGGTAAGGATTGGTCATTTTGTTGAAGCCCAAGCAATTGAGTCTCTAGGTGTGGATATGATTGATGAATCTGAAGTACTTACCCCCGCGGATCCGTTTTATCATATAGACAAACGTAAGTTTACTATTCCTTTTGTATGTGGATGTAGAAATCTTGGTGAGGCCGTCAGAAGGATATGGGAAGGGGCTGCTATGATTCGTACCAAGGGAGAAGCAGGTACTGGAAACGTCATTGAAGCTGTAAGACATCAAAGAATGGTCACAAGCATGATTAAAAAACTAGGCGATATGGATGATAAGGAATTACTTAAATTAGCAGAAGATTTTTCTCAAAGCTATGCTAACTCTGCAGAGACATTAACTGGAAGAAAGGTTGATGAAAGCGTTCCCGTGTTTGATGACTATACATACGGAACAATTATAAAAGATATTTTGAAAATTTTGAATGAAATAAAGAATGTTCACCAAAGACTTCCGGTTGTAAATTTTGCAGCAGGTGGTATAGCAACCCCAGCTGACGCTGCAATTATGATGCAGCTTGGAAGTGACGGTGTTTTTGTAGGATCAGGAATTTTTAAATCAGATAACCCTAAAGAAAGAGCAAAAGCTATTGTTGAAGCAGTTGCAAACTACAACAAGCCTGACGTCATTGCAGAGGTTAGTAAAAATCTTGGAGATGCAATGGCAGGTATAGAAATTGATACTATACCAAAAGGACAACTCCTCCAGGAGCGAGGATGGTAAAAAAGATATCTATCGGAGTAATCGGAGTACAGGGTGCAGTGTCTGAACATATTGCTTCAATGAAAAATGCTCTTAGAGAAACAAAAGCCAATGGAGAAGTTTTTGTTATTAAGCACAAAGATGAGATAAACGAAATCGACGCTATACTATTTCCAGGGGGAGAAAGTACAACGATTTCAAAAATTTTGTACAAATCAGGTTTTCATGATGCTATTTCAAAAAGAATAAAAGAAAATACTCTTCCAATCATGGGTACATGTGCGGGTTGTGTAATACTTGCAAGTGATTTGAAAGATACGAAAAAAGATGTAACGCTTCTCTCTGCAATAAATATGCAAGTCCAACGTAATGCATTTGGTAGACAAAGAGAGTCATTTGAAAAATATATTGATATCAAGGGTTTTACAGATCCTTACAATGCTGTTTTTATTAGAGCACCAGTTATAAATAAAGTTTGGGGGAATTGTAAGGTCCTTGCTAAGGTCAATAATAGAATTATAATGGTTAAACAAGGAAATATACTAGCTCTCTCTTTTCATCCAGAGCTTACAGGTGATCTTAGAGTACACAGATATTTTATAGATATGTTATGAGCTAATAAATATTCATTAATTAATAGGAAGAATTAATTATTGCTTGATTAAAAAGGTGGAAATGTTCCAATAAATGTTACTTTCATTTAATTCTTATCTCTTTACTGCTTTTAATGTAAATAGTTTATGATAACTATAAATTGTAATAATTTAATCAAAGGTTCCTAAATATTATATTAAAGATTGTGATTCGTTATTAAGTTACCTATATTTGTAGAATAAGAAAAACAAAGAATAATGAAATAATTAGGTGAAATCAACTGATGAAATCATGTAAAATTGGTAAAAAAAATTTAATTTTACTTACAGTAGATTGTTTAAGAGCTGATCATCTTCATTGCATGGGTTATTCTAAAGATATAACTCCAACTTTAGATACTTTGGCAAAAAACGGAATTATGTTTACAAAAGCATTTGCTAATGCTCCATCTACTCATTATTCCATGCCATCATTTCTTTCATCCACACTTCCACCAGTTAAAAAACAACCGAAAATAACATTGGCAGGCATACTTAAGAAAAATGGATTCGTAACAGCAGCATTTAATCCAAATCCAATTGTTTTTTCAAAAATTCATTGTAAAATTAGAATTAATGATGGTTTTGATTTATATGATATGATGCTATCCAGTAGAAAACAATATAATTTGAAATTAGAATTTTTACGATCTTTGATTATAAAATATTTTCGGGATAGATTTGAAAAAAATAAACTAATTGATAATTCTTCATATTTGTTATTTAATTATGCAATGAAAACAATCCCAAATTTTTTATGTACTAGACAACATCTTCATATTCCTTCAGCAGAAGAGATAAACCAAAAAGCTATTACTTGGATAAAAAATCAAAAACAAAGATTTTTTATTTGGTTACATTACATGGATGTACATGAACCATATGCTCCACTTGATTACAACAATATGACAGAAATGCTCTATTTGATTACAAAATATCGTTATTTTCCGGATAAGATAACAAACAAGGAGAATCAAAAACTCATAATCCTTTATGACCTTGAGATAAAATATACTGATAATGCAATAAATAATTTCTTAATAGCGTTAAAAAAATTAAAAAATTTTGATGACTGTATTATTATAGTAACAGCTGACCATGGAGATGCATTTAATGAACATGGTGTCCTTGGGCATGGTTTTGGATCTGAAGCAAAAGTTTATGATGAACTTATACACGTTCCATTGATAATTTATGGACTTGATGAAAAAAATATTAATATAAATAAACAAGTCCAGCTCTTAGATTTAAGTCCAACTATCTGCGAGTTGCTTAATATTTCTAAGCCAATAAATTTTTTCGGTGAGAACATCTTATTTCCAATTAAAGAAAAAATGATAATAAAAAGTGAATATTACATTGCATATAGAACACCAGACCATAAACTAATAATCCCAAAAATGGATAATGAAGAAAATGAACTTTATGATCTTAAAAGGGATTCAGAAGAAAAAATAAATATTTACAATATAAAACAGAAACTTGCAGCAAAATTAGAATTAGAAATGATAACTCTTTTACAAAAATACAAGAAAAAAACAGAAGTTTTAGAAATAAAAAATAAATTAATAAAAAAAGCCTCTTCCTAATTTCGGAAAAGGCAAATTTGATATTATAAATAACAAATTAACTTTACGCTTTCATTATTGCCAATAGGAATATTCCAAGTGCAATTGCTGCTCCAACAACAGCTCCAAGAATTGCTATTATGCCCTGAACAATATATCCTTGGAAACTCAATATGCCCTCCGGGATTCCCATAATCGATTCTAACAATCCAGCACCATACAGGAATATTATAAACACGAGTAATCCTATAACTACTAGTATTCCACCGACTGCTCTGCTTTTACCTGACCCAAAATAGGCGGTAAATATTCCCGCAATGATACTTGCAATGGCAAATACCAGCGTTAGCATACTCAAAAATTGGCTTACTATATCCATTTTTTTTCCTCCTTAAAATTTTGTTCCAGTTAAGGTTTTAGTGTCTATTACACCCTCAATTGATCTTATATGATCTACTACAATTTTTCCAAGCTTCTCAAAGTCATCTGCCTGTATTTTAGCTATGAGGTCATATTCCCCAAAGAGTGGGTGTAATTCCACGATTTCTGGAACTTTGGAGAGTTTATTATATACATCATGTTCCTGCGCAGGTGCAGCACTTATTAGTACAAAACCTATAGCCATATATTTTTCACCTTGCGTCTGTTATATTGTTTTATAATATAAACCTTTTCAAAAATATTTAACATAATAACACCTATAAATAAAAAAAAATCTATGGAAAACATATTTATTAAAGATGTAAATTAAGTTTTGGTTTGTAATGAATATATTACTTGTGCAACCAAATTATGCTTGGGATGATAATTTTTTTGATAGATTAAAAATGAAATTATTTACCTCTCCTTATATTACATTACAACAAATAGCAACTATTACGTCTAAAAAACATGAAATCGATATCTTGGATGAAACATTTCACAAGATTGATTTTGAAAAAAAATATGATCTAATAGGTATTACATCTTGTACACCATCTGCGCCTAGAGCTTATGAAATTGCTGATAGATTTAGAGAATCAGATATCCCTGTAGTATTGGGAGGTTATCATCCATCTGCCTTGCCCATTGAAGCAAAAGATCATGCTGATGCTGTTGTAATAGGTGAAGCTGAAAATACCTGGCCTGTTTTGCTTGAGGATTTAGAAAATAACAGATTACGTGAATTTTATCATTCAAAAACGCCATCTGATTTGTCAAATCTACCTTCAATCAGAAGAGATATCGGTGAATCATTTTTTTCAACAGTTCGTATTGAAGCAACTCGTGGATGCCCAAATCGATGTGAATTTTGCTCTATTTCAAATAGTAAGATAGGTTGGCATGTATTTCGTAAAAAACCTGTTGAAAATGTAATTAGAGAATTAAATTCTATC
>JAHWGK010000003.1 GCA_020054495.1 Thermoplasmata archaeon
TTCTTAGCTCTATACTCATAGGCATAAAAGCAATAGGATCTGCTTGTAAAAAACTAAAACGATGGGTATTTAATCAGCTATTAAAAGGAGTTAAAGAGCATAAGAACGCTCTTTCAATTTGAAAACTGCAAAAGCTTTGTTATAAATCAAAAAAATTGTTATTACTAGTAGATATCTAACAATATTAAAGAAGTAGTAATGCATTTTTTAAAAAAACCTTAGCATACTTATTTGCAACTGCAGCACTTTCTTTATCATATAGTAAACCATAATCTGCATCATGTCTAAGGCGCATACAAAGTTCAAAATTATCTATCATTTCTTGATTCATTAAATCCTGATTTACAAATAACTTATTTAGAGCAATGAGAAGACAATAATGGTTTTTTTCCCGATAGCCCTTTTTGAGAACCAAAGCTTTTGCAGCGTGAAACATCGAATAATAAGCCTGTACTGCTGCCCATTTATAATCTTCATCTCTTATGCTTTCCTTGCTGCTATTTAAATCATATTCTGCATTTGAAAGTTCCTTTCGAATCATTTCTTTTGACGCGTTTATTCTAATCAGTCGTCTTTCTTTTATACAGCGTTCAAACTCATTCATTCTGCTCCTCCCATAATGTAATTCCTTTTTTAATTTCTTGATAGAATGCTTTGTCTTTTTCTTTTAATTTAATTAGTTCTGCTGAATCTACAACAACTGCTTGTATCTTTCTTCCTAACTTCCCTTTTCTAACAGTGTTATTTACTTTATCTTTGTATTTTGTTAATATTAATAGATCTATATCACTATCAATAGTATCTTCTCCATAAGCACAACTTCCAAAAAGAATGATTTTTTCAGATATCTCTCTTAAACTGTTAACAAATGTATTTAGTTCATTTATTGTAATAAATATTTTATAATTCTTAATTGAAGGATTCTTCTGATTAATCGTAAAATACATATTTTTTCCGCTTTTCTTCACATTAATTAACTTAATATTTCTTAAAGATTTCAAAGCTTTATGTGTTCCCCCTGTACTTTTTTTTATTGCTTTAGCTATCTCTCTTAAGTAAAATTCTTTTTCGGGATTACGAGCTAAAAAAGTTAAAATCTCCATACTCAACGGAGTTATGTTCACTTTTTCGAACATATGTTCACTTTTTCGAACCATAAAATATGAAAATATTACCTACTATATTAATCTATCCTTCTAATAGGGCTGAAATAATGTTTTAAATGATACAATAGTAACATTTTGTTATAAGTATACCAAAGATAACAGCCTTTCCAATAATGGGAACTGTTCTAAAAACCTAAGGAACAATGAACTTGTTGTAGCTTTGTTTCTTGGCATACTAACTACTAATGGATCTGACCAATCACTCTCCAATCCGTGTTCATCTTTAACCTTTACTCTAACTTCATAGGTTCCCTTCTCACTCCATGTATAATTCATCTCCACTGAATCACCTGAATTTACAAAACTTGACCAGCTTAAATTACCATCACCCCAGTCAAAACAATACTTAATAGTGTCTTCATCTGGGTCATAAGAAATAGCTGAATAAGTATATTCTTCGCCAGGTAATCCCTCATTAGGACCAGATGGTTTTTGTGGTTTTTCAGGGAGATAATTAGGCCCTGAATAATAGTAAACTCCCAGTTCAATCTTGCATTCGCCATAAGCTATTCTGAACCAACCATCCTCACCCCAATCAGTTCCCCAACTATTTTTACAAATCCAATATCCTTCGTCTTCTCCACCCCAAGTATCATCATAACCCACAATAGCAATGCAATGACCAAACACATAATTGCCCTCAGTGTACTTATAAACACCACCAGTATAATTCGGATAAAAATCACTATAGACAGCCATCGTACAAGGCAGAGGACCATATTCAACTAGAGCACTCTGTATAACAGAAACATTTGCAGTGACCTTGTGGTATCCATCTATACTAACTAATGAATCTCTCCATTCAGGACATTTATCCTCACAAGGAATTGTATCATCTGCTTCGTATGGTAAACAAGACTCAGGTATCGCACCATTCTTTTTTATCCAGTTAAGAGTCTGCGACCAATACCAGCCATCACAATCTCCTGGAGAACACGAAAGCATATACTGTTCAGAAAGATCTACATCCAATTCAGAATTATTAGCCCATAGTTTAATATAAGATTCTAAACCCGCAAGTGCACCAAAAGCCCAACAACTCCCACAAATATCCTGAAATTGATTCTTAATAGGAGTCGTCCAATCTTTGCCATTAACATTCCTCCAATCCCAGGTTAAAGGTAAATCTCCTAGTATCATCTCATAAATTTCAATATCTAGGTCGATAGAATCGTCAACTAAGATGGTTCCATACATACATGGACAAACATTATTCTCATTAATTGTGTCTTGTTCAAACGATGAACTATTTGTTGTGAATATTGTAACAATCAATAGCATACAAATAAAGATACCTATTATTTTTTTATTCATCTTCTACCTCCCATTATATATCTTTACATATTGGTATAAGATAGCATGGTTTAAATTTTACTAAAAAATATACTATTAAAACAAATATTATACAGATTTCATCTCCACATTACTATAACCATGAGGTTGAGATTCAAAAAGCATAATAAAAAAGTGTATACAACGCAAATGACTGATCATTAAAAACCTATCCCCCTTTAGCTCTGTTTAAAATCCGGTTGGTAAAATCATAACCAGCCATTTAAAATATTGTTTTATTTCCACTGAAGAAAAAACACCTTTTTCTCATTTCTAAAATCTGGTTGGTAAAAATTATGTTAGCCCTGTCCAATATGTCTCTTAAAAAGCTCTATTATTTCCAATATTCGGGTGGTAGACTGGATCCACAATTCGGGTGGTATAATGGATCCTGAATTCAGATGGTATAATGTATTTATGATTCGGGCGGTATAATGTATTTAAAATTTGGTTGAATGATAAATTTAAAATTCGGGTAGTATCATTTCAAAATGTAGTTTGTGACATGAATCTCAAATCTAATTTTCCAATATAATTTTTTATCTGAAACATCGGTAAAATTTTATTTATATAAAAAAATAACATCGTAACCTAAAAAGCTATAGAATCGAACCATATTATCTCCCTGAATGGACGTTCTAATTCAAGCAATTGATTTATCAAAGACAATCGAAGGTAAATTATTATTTGAAAATGCAACATTTAAGGTGTTTGAAGATAATTGTATTGGAGTTACTGGTCCAAATGGTTGTGGGAAAACCACACTTTTTAGAATTCTTTTAAGACAAGTGAAAGCATATGATGGAGAACTATGGATTAAAGACGATTTAAGAATAAGGTTTCTAAAACAAACTGCAATAAGTGCTCAAGATCTAACAGTTCGTCAATTCATCACACAAATAACAGAGGAAAGCAGTATTCAAAAACAAATAAAAGAATATCAAAAACAGTTGGAAAATCCAGCGATTTACAATTCACCAAAATACGAAGAAATATTTGAAAAAATCAAAAAATTACAAGTTTCCATAAGTCAAGCAAAAAGCAATTCACGCCTAAAAGCTGTGATAGAAATTCTTGAAGATATTTCTTTAGGAGAGCTTTCACCAAACGGAAAAATAGGTGTTTTATCTGGAGGTGAACTTCAGAAACTAGCTCTTGCTAGTGTTCTTGCTCAGCCTCATCAATGTGATCTTCTGTTGCTCGATGAACCAACAAATCATCTTGATATTGAAACAATTGAATGGTTAGAAGGTCGATTAGCTGATATACCATGCGCAGTTATGATAATTACCCATGATCGTTATCTCCTTGATGATCTTGTAGATAGGGTATTTGACTTCCAGGAAAACCGTATTAATATCTTTGACACCAGTTATGACGAGTATAAAGAACAAAATCGCCTTAGACAACGTATTAAATATCAGGAATATAAAAAAGCAAAAATCAAAATGGACCAACAAAAAGCATCAATAGAGAAGATGTCACGTCGAAATAAATATGATAAACAAATTGCAAGCAAAATAAAACGGCTTGAAAAATTTCAGCATATAGAAAACCCAGTAATCAAGAATTATTTGCTAAGATTTCATTTTAAAACAATTTTTAAATCTGGAAAAAATATTGCAGATGGTAGTGGGATCTGTAAAAGTTTTGATGATAAAACTATTATTAATAATGTAAATTTTGAGATTTTCTCTGGGCAAAAAATTGGTTTGATTGGTCCAAATGGTTGTGGTAAAACCACTTTATTAAAGATTTTAACGGGTGCAGAAAGACCAGATAGTGGAACACTCAATGTCAGTCGAGGTGTTCGATGGGGATATTTTGATCAAGGTCATTTGTCTTTAAATCTTAAAAATACTCTTATCGATGAGATTTTAAGAGATCATAAAGAACTTAATGAAAACGATGCAAAGGCTTTGCTTGGTCAGTTCAATTTCAAAGGAAATATAGTCTATACCTCTGCAGATCGACTTTCAGGAGGTGAACGCGCTCGGTTGGCTTTTCTTCGCTTAATAATGCAACCATACAATTTTCTAATACTTGACGAACCAACAAATCATATGGATGTATTGTCAAAAAAAGCAATTGAAGGTGCATTGAATTCATATAATGGCACAGTAATTGTAGTATCACACGATCGAAATTTCTTGGATAATGTGACTGATACTATATTTCTGATGGCTGATAGTACAATAAAGATGTACAATGGTAATTATTCTATGTTTAGACTTCAACGTCAAAAAGAATTAAAAGATTTCACAGGAAAAAACTTAGCATATCTTTCAAAGTCAGGTCTAAAAAAATATATTGTAAAAAAATCTTTTACTGAATGGAATACTAGAACAAAACATAAGATAGGCGAAATAGTTTTTATTGGCGATCATAACGAAAAGATGTATGATTGGGCCATTAAAAGTGGAAGCCTAAAACCATGTGATACATGATGTATAATATAATGTCATTAATCAAATAAGTTGTGGATAATAAGTAAAATAAAAAGAAAACAAAGAGTGTTCTATTATAGTACTATACAACTTTATTAAGTATAGTTACATCGCCGCCATTAACCGAAGTCAGTGTAAGTTTTGAATCGTCGTTTGAAAACTTATAATTGAAACTATTACATACTGGAAAAATATCATCAGATTGTACATCAAGAACATTATCATCTAATCCAAATGTACCCCAGTAAGTATAACTATTACCTGTGTTTCCGCCAGGATAGTATATGAATTTTAGTTTATAGTTTTCATAAAAAATCCATGTAAGGTTATTAGGTGCTTCGCCTTCTTCCAGCCATTCGCCGATAAATCTAGAGAAATCAACATGTTTCTTTCCACCAGTAACATCTTCTCTAACACATCCACTAAATGTAACAGTAAAAAACAAAGTAGCAATCAATAATATTACAATTTGTTTTTTCATATAATCACCTATTTATGTATAGATTGTTACTTATTTAGTATTTAAGCTTTATAGGACAATGACCCTCTTTCAAATAGAAAAAAAAGAAAGGAAAATAAGAAAAAGAAAATAATTAAAATAAAAAGAAACAAAGGAAAGAAAAAAAGATAATTTTAGAGCCTTAAGAGTCGTTGAAGTATTGGGAATAGGTTTGGATGACTCTCTAGGAGGTTTCGGAATGGATTGTTGATTGTTCTGGTTCTAGGCATAGTGACAGTTAAAGTAACTGTTTCACTCTCTGCTTCATATACATCTTTAGCTTTAACACTAATTATATGAACCCCTTGGTTTTCCCAAGTGTAGCCAAATTGTATCTGTTCACCTGATGGATATGGACCTTGCCAATAGATTCCTGGACATCCTTGAAACCATTCTATATAGAAATAAACATCATTACTATCAGGATCAGTTGCAGAAATATTATAATAATAGGTAACTCCAACTGTTCCCTTAGTTGGTCCATCTATGGTTGGTGTGTTTGGTGGATTATTTGCGATAACAGTAAATACTGCTTGGTAGACATCGTTGTCTGGGTTGTCATCAATCCAATCACCTCTAAGTGGGGTGTCAAGGCTGAATGTCGCTCTATATTCTCCTTCGAAATCATAGTATACATCAAAAAATGATTCTATCCAAACATCTGGATCAAGATCGTAAGGACCTTTGCTTTGAGAGTCTATTTCATCCCAATTATTTACTTCTCCTTCGATTAGTATGTCATCAATAAAGAATTCTATGAAATCATTTTCTTCTCCTACAAAACGGAAGGCTAAATGTACATCCTCATCACCCTCAAGGGGTGATAAATCCATAGTTTCTGGGATCCATTCCTCATCTGCATCAGGATTGATTTCCTCAAGTAATATGCCTGTATCCATAAAATCATCTGGAGTTGTTCCACCATCGGTTGAAGCCCATATCTCTAAATTACTCGTAAAAAGCCCCATATTTGCGTGACCATAATACCAAACTGAAAGCATGAGAGATGTAACTTCACTGAAATCATAACTATCTGTTACTAACCATTCATCAAATGTCATTGGTGGTGTTGGTGGCCAAATTGTAAATAGTCCTGCACAAGCAGAAGATTCATGACCTATAATTGTGTCACGCTGCCATGGATATTGATTACCATCATGATGTACCTGCCAACCATCAGGTGGAAAAAGAGGATCCTCAAAACCCTCATCTAGGATCTCAATTGGAACTAGTCCCTCTAATCGTTCAAGTGTGAAATTTAATTCAAATTTTGCAGTTAAGTCCCCATAATTACGAACAGTTACAAATAAGCTATCTTCCCCAAGGAAACGATAGTCTCCATCATGGATATTTGTAGGTTCACCGACACCAACATCATAATAGAGTAAATTAGATATTAAAACATTACCCACCACTGACATTGAAGCCCCGATCAACAGCGTTATTACAAAAAATCCTATTATTTTTATTTTCATCTAGTCTACCTACCTATAAATATAAATTTCTAATATATTATTCTATTTTAAATGTATCTATGACAACTGTTAAACGTAACAAATTGTTAAAAAACTCTGGGTTTTTTGCATTCTGAATTTCAAAAGATAAAAATAAAGTTCAAAGAAAATAAAAAGAAACAAAGAAAAAAAAGAAAAGTTATAGAGTAAAAGTCCAAATCTCCTGTTCTGTTGGTAAATCTTCTTTTTCAATTTCTATTTCATTTCCAACGTGAATTACCTTGTGGCTGGTTTGTTCTAAAAAGGAATCAGGACCCGCGATAGGAAGAGATAATCCACCAATTTTATAATGCATAGGAACAATTATCTTTGGTTTTATCTTGTTTACTACATTCCAAGCTTGTTTATCATCAACTGTAAAAGTTCCACCTATTGGAACAAATAGAATATCAACCTCTCCTATTTTTTCAACTGTTTCATCGTCAAGATCATGTCCTAAATCGCCTAGATGACAAAATTTTATTCCATTAACTACAAATTTGTACATAATATTAGCTCCACGTTTCGCTCCAAAATCTTCATCATGAAAAGAATCAACACCTGCTATTTCGATATTTGAAATATTTCTTTTACGACCATCTGTTACAACCTTAGAACTCTCTTTTTCAACGGATTTTACACTGTTATGATCATAATGATCATGAGATACCAAAATAATATCACCTGCAACACTTGGTGCAGGAATACCTATTGATTTTCCATCATGTGGATCAGTAACAAGCGTCAAATCATTTGTTATCTCAAAACAGGCATGACCATGCCATCTTATTTGTAACATGTTTTTTTCTCCCCGGGTAAGTCATACTAATCACGAAATGATTATAAAAAAATTATGGCCGTAAACGCCCAAATTTAATGTAGTCGATTTCATTCTTGTCAACTCTTGCAAAAACAATTTCTTTATTAACAGAATGAGCAAGTCTTACAGCTCTACTAATTTCTGCCCAACTGCTCTTAAAATCTTTATCTACAACATGAACTAGATATTCGGCATGTGTTTCATCTGGTTTTTTTGCATAAGCACGAAAATGAGCACCAAACTTAAACCCGGTTTTAACAATAAGACCACGTTTCTTCAAATCTTTAAAAACAATTAATCTTAATTTAAGATCGGGTTGTAATTTATGAATTATTTTTTCCAGTTTATCTTTAGCAATCTTTTTTCCATCCTTTGTCTGAACATTAATAAAACCTTTCTCTGAAAGATATAATGCTTCAATCAAGGATAACTGCAAACCGTCACCAAACGGTTTACCAAAAAATTCTTTTTCAAACAATCTTTTAGAAATATTTTTGTCAAAAACCACGACTCTATCTTTTAAAAGAATCCCCATTGCTTTTTGAAAAACATGTTCCTTGGTTTTTCCTGTAATATCTAACAAAGATACTTCATAATAAGTAATATCCCCCTCTTCATCCACAATTCCAAACCATAATTCTTTCTTCCTCTCTTCCACATCTTTAATTAAATTTCTGGTTTCTTTCATATCTACTACGTCTCGTTCTGAAAATACCGAGATAAGAAACTTTTGTTTGAATTCATAAAAAGTAGTGATTTTATCTTCTTCACAGAGTTTTATTACATGGCCTCTATTTCTCAAATCTTTGAATACTAGATATCTAATTTCAAACTCAGGAATGCTTTGAGCAGCAATATTAACAAGATTTTGGAAATCTAATTCTTCTTTTTTATGAAATATCCTGATTTTTTCTTCATCCAATAAAAATACTCCTTCCAGTAAATCTAGTTGCAACTTGTTACCAGTAAGAGATTTACCAAATCGACTCTTATTGTAGAGACGACCAACGTCTTTTGGTTTTTTAACGGTTATTTCGCCGTCTATCAGTTCTCCAGATGCTTGCATTATTAAAGCCTATAATTGTAAGGGTTATTTTTGTTTTTTGTAATAATCCTTTATGCTCCTAGGCATATCTTCTTTAGAAAAATATGGATGTTTCGGTCTTTTTTTATAGTCGCAAATCTTTTTCGGAACCCATTTTTTCTGTTTTTCTTCTTTACTTCCACTGATTCCACTGATTATTAGTCCTACTCCTAAACCAGCAATAGCTGAAAGTATAGCTACAAATACAAGAATCAAGAACCAGTTTTTTGGAACAGGACTTTCAATCTCAGGTAATCCAACATATCTAGATGATGTGGATCCAAGTGTACTATTTGTAAAACCTAAAGCACCAGCAATCATACCGCTTAATTTATAGTAAAGAAGAGAGTTTTCAAAATCTGATTCATTTTCTAAGCTCTCACCGTATTCATAATAACTTACTGCAAGTACAGGTTCTATTCCTTGTTGTCTGCTTCTGCTTATTTTGCTAATTGCAGTTTCTCTTGCTAGTTCAATTTTATCTTCTGGTCCAGCACCAATAATTTCTATTGCAAGATTAGCTCTGACAGTTGCTTCTAGGGCATCAAATAAAGCAGCCGCTGGATAGCCTTTTTCCAATTCATCTCTTGCTGTTTCTAATAGATCTTCAGCATTACTAAGATAATTTGATGAATCACCAGTTGTTGCACCTATTTCATTAATAATAATGCTTGAATAAACAGTTGCTTGTTGTGCCTCTTCAATATACTCTAATGCAAGATTATCAAGTGTATCCTCTTCTAAAACTCCTGTTTCATTAAAATAGGATCCAATATTTATCCACCAACTTATACTATTGCTTCTTTCAACAACAAATGCAAGTTTGTATAAAAAATCTAATACTTCAGAATAAGGATATAGTCCATTGTTTTGCATACTTATAGCATCATCCAAATATTGTTTTGCATCTGTTGCTCTTTGTTGTGCAGCACCAATAGACTGAAGAGAAATAAACCCGCTAATCTCTGCATTTTTTGCCTCTTCAGCTGCGTTGTTATGCCAAGATTTTACCTCTTGCAGCAAATCTTCAACAAATGTGTCATTTGTTGAATCCCAGTAATCACATGCATATACTACAAATCTTGAGTAAATCAAAGATTGAAATGATTTACTTGTGCTCGTATAAAAAGTTTTATTTTCATAAGCTTCTTCGGAATATCTCAGTCTTTCTTCTGCTACATTAAGATAATTTACAATATCGCTTTTATAGTATGTTGGGAAGTTATTTGGTATACTCGTATTTTCAAGTTTTGATCTTGCATTTTCATGTGCATCTGCTGCTTCTTCCAAAAGAGTTGTTGCTAGTGGCTTCATGGATGCAATATAATCCTCTGTTGTTATCTCCCCATCTATTTCATTAAAAAAGAATCTATAGCCTGTAAAATTTTCAAGAGCCTCATTGATATCTGCTACTTCAGTAACTGTCATTTCATAATTATCTCGTGCATACTCTGCAACGCTTTGTGTAACTGGTTTTGTTACTACCCAACCAGTTATTGGGTCATTAGTTGTTACCATTTCTGTATAAGTTCCTTGACCCTTAGGAAATAGAAAATGTGTAGCACCTACAGAATTTGCAGCATCAATCTTTTGAGGAATCCCGCCGATTGGGCCGATACTTCCATCAGGATTTATCATACCGGTCATAACTGTTTTATTACTAATTTCCCAATTTTCGAGAAGGGAAATAGTGGCAACAGTCATAATCGCTCCTGCAGAAGGTCCACCAATAATAGGAGAAGAAGTTCTTACAACAAAGAAATAATCATAATTAGAGGTATCAACATTTGAGCTCTCATTGCTTTCGACAAGTGCTCTGGCAACTTTTACTGCAAGGCGTGCAGAGCCTTGCATATCCACTTCTGTTAGCGGCAATGTATCTATAAAAACTCTTCCACTACCATTACTTTGAATTGTGACAGTAATTGTAGAAATCACACCGACATATCCATTATCTGTTATTGCAACAGCAGGTGCATAAACTGTGACATTGCGATAAATTATAGTTGCATTTCCCTCATATATTTGACCAGGGTTTGATGTTGCTAAGGTAAACTGAAAAAACGAAGGACAAAACATAGCTACTATAACTAAGGTTATTGCAATTTTTTTAATCATCATAATATTCCCCCGGTAAACTATTGATCAATATTAGGGCGCATAGAGCTAACTTATTAAAAAATGTTTTGAAGAGAGTTTAAAAATAAAAAAAGAAAGAGGTGGTTTATGGGTATCCACCAATCATAAGACTTGGATCACCAAGAAGTACCCATTGTGTCAAAGATTTTGCGTGATCTAAAAAGTCCATATCAAACGTATTGTGATATGATCGAAGTGTATTAGTGTAAACACCCCCTAGAATTGCAGAGCCGGAAGTGTCATACTCCATACCGTATTGTTTAAAAAACTCGATACAAATTCCGCCGTCAAGTCCTTCGATTAGACAATCTTTAGCTGGAACTCCATATCCAAGACCAGTGTTGCCTATGGTTGCAATAGCGCCAACACGAGGTGTTTTTACTAGCATCCAACTGAAACACTCTGGTGCGGGAGTTCCATGGCACCATGTATTTTTCTCATTATGTGTATCTTGCATTGAAGGTATTGCTGAAACATTAAACTGACTATTGTGGCATCCTCCAACTAAAACAATTGGAAGTTTATTTGTATTTGTTAATTTTTTAAAGGGATATGTAGGAAACACAGGTAAAAAATCAGGTTTAAAAGCAATAGAAAAAAGACTGGGGATACTACCATGTCTTCGGTTACCTGGAATTCCTGGAAAATGATCCGTCCAAACAGTAGGGCTTCCATGACCTGACATGAAAGCAAAGCCACAGCCTTTACTTAATGAGTTAATTATATCATCAGGTCCTTTTAATTTGCCATTGGATGCCCAAATAACTTCTTGTTCGAATTCCTCAGGCAAATAGTAGAGTGCTCCTCCACCGCCTTTAAGCATTTTATTACCTGTAACCCATTCTCCTTCATAGTACATCTCACAGTTTAATCTCTCGTCTTCAAAAACTGTCTCTTCAGCTTCGTTTTCAATCCAAACACGTATATTTGTTACATTACCATATGGACTTGGGTCATATGTTTTTCCACGTATGTGAAGGACTCCATCGGTGAAATCGATATTTGCCCATCCATTTTGTGAATTACCATATGCAAGACCTTCGCTTATATTTTTAAAAGTGTCATTATATCCAAGGATATCTCCATCTGTAACTGAAACAATTTCGGCAATTGGTAAAGCAGGATATTCCTCGATTCTTAGATAATCATCATGGTTAAAAGTAATGGAAGTAGGTACACTTCTGTCAATTGTAACTTGTATCTTTTCGAGGGCTCCGGGTGTGCTTTCCCCAACTCTGCTTTCTGCCATTATTGTATATGTACCATTTTCAAGCTCAGTTGTATTCCATTGAAAGTCGAGATCCTCTTGGTCCATAAAACCGTCACCTGAGATAACAACCATCTTTTTGAACCAACTTGAGTCATAAGCATTTTTTTCATAATTTACTATTTTATTTGTTACAGTTCTTACCTCTAAAACATTACGACATGCAAGTCTTCCTAAAATTACATCTGGATACATGTCAAGGGTATCATTTGTAACATTAATTAAATCAGGAAGGAAGTTCCATGCGCCAATAATTCCGTCACCGTTTGAATCCCAATCTTCAAATTCGCCGCCTTCTTTGTAGATATCTGCATAATAAAGATCACTAATAACTCCAGGATCGTAGATATCTGCAAAACTTAAAGGGTGCTGTGGGTTGTCGTAGAAATTGTGGTATCTAACAGGAACATGCCAGCCTTTGTAGCCGTAATTGCGATGTTCCCTTGGATTTGCATTTATCTGGTTTTTCAAACCCCCGACAAGTAAAACATAAGTAATATTGTTTTGTTCTATTGCATCTTTAATGAAATATTTAATCTGCTCAGGTTTATCGACGCCATCATATGCATTATATATAGATTCTGTTGTTTTCAGACGTGTCTCAATACCATAATTATTCTTGTGTCTGATTAATTTATTGAGTGCCAATGAAAAAATTTTTGGAGCAATAATGACCATATCATATTCGTCTTCTGCTGAAAATGGGTTAATATCTGGTGAATCATAGGTTATTTCAATATCTGCTCCATCTGCAACATATATCTTTTCCAACTTTGGAGAATATCTAACAGGATATAGATTTATTGCAACATTAGTTACCCTTTCATAATCATCATTTAATCCACAACTAATACGGACATCATAACTAGTTGATGGATAGAGTTCCTCACTAGAATATACCTTTTCATTTTTTTCGTAATTCACAACTATTTCTTCTTCAGTTGCAATGAGAGGTATATGTGGAGAAGCAGGATAAATTTCCTTATCTACATTATAATCCTGTACATTATTCATTGCCACTTCAACCTTGATATTAAGTGCGCCAAATGGCAGTTCAAAGGATTTAACAACCTTTGGTAGAACTGGATTACCTGGATTCATTAAATAAGAGGATGTATCCTTAAGATTAACCTCAAAATATTCATTGTCATGCTCTTCTATGATTATTGGTGAAAACGTAAATGTATCTATCTCAGATTTTCTAGTGGCATTATCATTGTTAAAATTACTAATGTTTAAATCATTGGTTACTGCAACTGCTCCAAGTCCACTTAGGATTAAAAATCCTATTACCATAATTGGTAAAATTTTTTTCATATTTTTTCAAACCCCCAGTGTATATAATATTAACTTGTACAGTATATAAATGTTTTTAAAAAATTTATTAAAAAATAACAAATTCTCCATCAAATGCTTCGATATCGTTAGAATATTATTGACTTTTTAGAACTTGGCAATTATTGAATTCACCCAAACCGGGATAATCTTTTGGATAACGCTGTATTTTAAACACTGCATTTAAATCAAAAATTTGGAATGAAAATAGAAAACAATTTTTATATTTCCAAACGATTTCTTTATCAGGAGTTACTTAAAAAAGATACCCTTTCTTCCACTGCAAATAAGTGTATTTCCATTTGGAAGTCGCTGGGCACCTGAAACATAATATGAATAAAAATCAGATGAATTTTCTGCTTTATATATCCAGACAGGTGCTTCTGGACCATAAAAAGATTCCGGTTCTAAGTAATAAAAAGAGACTAAAAGGAGAAAAACTCCTTACTTCCTTATAAGATCTAGGGAGCTAAGTTCTGCTAATAACTTGTCAACAGCTAATGATACATCCTCTGTTTGTTTTGCACCAGTGCAGACAATCTTTCCAGAGCCAAATAAGAGCATTGCTACTTTAGGGTCCTTAATTCGATAAACAAGTCCCGGGAACTGTTCTGGCTCATATTCAACGTTTTCCAACCCCAGGCCCATTGCTACCTCATTGAGGTTAAGCTCTGTACCTAAGTCAGATATGGCTACGATATTCTGAATAACAATCTTAAGATCCTTATATACGTCTACGCCTAGCTTCTTGAGTTTCTCTGCTATTATATCCACTGTTTTACGTACGTCTTCAATATTCTTTGCGCCTGTACAATTAGCTTTGCCGCTTCTAAACAATAGTGTTGCTGTTTTTGGTTCACTTATTCGATAAACAAGTCCAGGGAACTGTTCTGGCTCATATTCTGCCTCTTCTAATGACTGAGCTATTACGTCTAAATCTAATTTATCTGCAAAAGATGTAGACGCTACTATATTTTCTACTCTTATTTCTGGCATAATTTTTTTTCTCCTTTCTATATTAATACGCCCAATGATGAAAGCTTTTCTTTCATCATTTCAATCGCATTGGATGCATCTTCAATATTTTTAGTTCCTGAGCATATGATTTTTCCGGAACTGAAGAGAAGCAACGACGCGCCAATGTCATTCATTCTATAAATCAAACCTGGGAATTGTTTAGGTTCGTAATCCACGTTTTCCAACAATAAACCCATGGATATTGAACTTAGATCTAATTCTTTTTTAAGATCTAATGAAGCAATAATATTTTGCGTTTCTACCTTAAATTTTTTATTTAGCTTTATTCCAATTTCACCTATCTTATTTACTAATTTTTTTATCGATGCTTCAGCATCATTAATTTTTTTGGCACCTGTGCAAATGGCTTTTCCGTTGGGGAGAAGTAAAACAGCAGTTTTTAGGTCATCTAGTTTCAATGTCAAACCTGAAAATTCATCAGGATTATATTTGAACTCCGGTGATTTTTCAGCTATCTTTTTTATATCTAAACCATCTGATATCTGAGCATAAGCAACGATGTTCTCAATTGTTATGTCTGTCATATAATACTATGCCTCCCTTCTGCGAGTATATAAAGGCTTTTTATAAACGTTTCGTTTCTCTAAAGGAGAAAATTAGTAGTATAGAGATTCACCAAATATCATCAATATCTAGATCACTATCTTTTTTCTTTGTTTCTGTTTTCTTTTTACGTCCATTGACTCTATCAAGCATACCACAGAATTCATCAGTACGATATTCAATACGTCGCTCACAGCTAGCAACAGCCAACTCTCCTCTTGTTTTTTCTATCAAACCTCTTACCATATCTTGTTTTTTCTTTATGGGGATTAGTCCTGATGGATAATCAAAACGAATAATGACATTATAAATTTCTTCCATCATGTTTAAGCATTCATCTGCATTTTTTGTATCTGCTGAACGTATGGAATCCAATGTAGTTCTTCTTAACTCGCCTACTAGGTCACAAAGCCCCAAAAGATACGAGCTATATGTAGTCTGAAGTTCATCTGGATCTGGCAAACTCTTACCTTTCATAATATTATAAAGACAATGAGCCTCCACTAACTCCTGAGCAGCATTTTCAACAAAACCAGCATGATATAATTCAGGATAATCTCTTGTTAAACTATATAAATCTTGAAGTTTATCAGAAGCCTTTTTAATATAGCTCTTTGCATCCTTCGTCAAATCCTGATGAATGCATTGAATAGCTTTTCTACATCGAATAATAATTTCCCGTGAAGATCTCAGTGCTTGCTCACGAATTTTATCTTTGCCGTTAATGCTTTTCTCTATTTTATTAACAATTTTATCTAAATTTTTCATTGTATCTTCAAGAAACTCCTTATAGTTATATTTTTTCCTTTACATGAATTTTTTGTTTACCCAAAACTCAGCTTCCTTGCCATCTAACACTTTAATAATCTGCTCTGCACACACAGTTCCGGCTCGAATCTGCCCCTCTTTTGTGTTTGCTCCGATATGTGGAGTTAACACTACGTTTTCAAGCTGTAGTAGGGGACTATCTTTTGGCGGCTCATTTTCAAACACATCTATTCCAGCACCCCCTATCTTACCATTTTTCAAAGCCTCATAGAGTGCTTTTTCATCAACGGTTCCACCTCGGGAACAATTGATGAGATATGCGGATGGTTTCATTTTTGAGATCATCTCTTTGTTTACAATATGGTGGGTCTCTGGAATGTGTGGAAGATGAAGAGAGATAAAATCTGTCTTTTCCATCAGTTTTGCTAGCTCATCTATTTTTACAATCTTATCTTTTTTCATGTCCTCTCTTGAAATGAATGGATCATAACCAATGACATTCATGCCGAATGCTTGTGCAAATGTCCCTGTTAGCCTCCCGATATTGCCACAACCAATGAGGCCAAGTGTTTTACCACCAAGTTCATTGCCTTTGAGTTGCTTCTTTGCCCATTCTCCTTTTTTCATTGTCATATCTGCTTTTGGAAGGTGTCGGGACAGTGCTAACATATGGCCAATTGCCAATTCTGCCACACTTGCTGTGGAGCCGGCAGGAGCATTTACTACAGGGATGCCATGTTTTGCCGCGGTTTCAATGTCGACATTATCAACACCGATTCCTGCTCTGCCGATAACTTTTAAATTTCCATTTGCTCCTGCTTCTACTATTTCCTTGACTGCTTTTGTCCTCCCTCTAACCATTAGCGCATTATAATTCGGAATTTCCCTGAGAAGCGTATCATGATCCATTTCATCATATGTAACTTCATGACCTGCATCTTTTAAAACCTGTAAAGCTTCCTCAGCTGATTTATCTGTTACCAATACTTTCATCATAATTCCCCGATTCCTGATATATAAAAGGGCCTAAAAACATTTACGCTAGATAATCCATGCGAAAATCGATACCAGGATATTCTGCCTCTCCTCCAAGTTCTTCTTCGATTCTTATGAGTTGATTGTATTTGGCATTTCTATCACTTCTTGCAGGGGCACCGGTTTTAATTTGTCCAGCACTTGTTCCAACGACAAGATCTGCAATAAAATTATCTTCGGTTTCTCCGCTTCTATGACTAACTACAGCGGCCCAACCTTGGTCATGTGACATCTTTACAGCGTTTAATGTTTCAGTTACAGACCCAATCTGATTTAACTTAATGAGAACAGAATTTGCGGCTCCAAGCTTAATCCCTTTTTGTATTCTTTTGGTATTTGTAACAAATAGATCATCACCAACAATCTGAACTTTAGTTCCTAATTTTTTGACCAATTCTACCCAAGAATCCCAGTCATCCTCTGCAAGACCATCTTCGATACTTACAATAGGATATTTCTTACACAGAGCAGCATAGAAATCGACCATCTCCCCACCAGAATATGACTTTTTGCCAATCTTATATGTTCCGTCATAAAAAAACTCACTAGCTGCTGGGTCTAAAGCAATTTTCATCATACCCGCATAACCAGCATTTTCAACTGCTTTAAGCATCAAATCCAACCTATCATTTACATTAGTAATTTGAAGAGGGGCAAAACCGCCTTCATCGCCAATCAGAACTCCCCCATCACCAAATTTTTCTTTTAGCAGTTTAGCAAGATGATGATAACTTTCGGAAACTATTCTAATGCCTTCAGAAAAGCTCTTTGCCCCTGTAGGCATCAACATATGCTCCTGTATTGAATTTTCCTGTCCTGCATGTTTGCCGCCATTAATAACATTACACATGGGAACAGGTAATTTATGTGGAATCACACCATATAATTCGCCAATATAGGAATACAAAGCTATTCCTTTTGCTGCAGCTCCTGCCTTAGTTACAGCCATTGATACCGGAAGAATTGCATTTGCACCAAATTTATCCTTATTTTCAGTACCATCTAGCTTAAGCATGATATTATCGATGGTTTCTTGATGATGGCAGTCCAGTCCAATAAGCTTCGGGGCTATTTTTTTATTTACATTCTCAACAGCTTTTAATGTACCCTTACCAAGATATCTAGATTTATCTCCATCTCTTAATTCCAATGCCTCATGTTTACCTGCGCTTGCTCCACTGGGGGTCATCGCTCTAAAAATACCATTTTCGGTTACTACATCTACCTCAACGGTAGGGTTCCCTCTAGAATCCAAGATTTCTCTTGCTTTTATCTTAGTGATTTCAGACATAGCCTCGTTCCCCTTAGGATATGTAGTCATATCATAAAATTGTTTATCTTCTTTTTTACAGAAACACTTAATAATACAAATTACTTTTGTGATTCCGGAGGAAAAAATTATGCCAGAAACATTATTGTACATATTAGTAATAGTAGCAATTTTCTTATTGATGATACTTGCATCAGCAATAAAAATAATGGCCGAGTATCAGAGAATTGTCATTTTCCGACTGGGAAGACTACTTGGGATAAAAGGGCCTGGTCTTGTTTTTGTAATACCAATAATAGATAGTGTAATAAAACTTGACCTGAGAACGCGGGTTATAGATGTTCCAAAACAAAGAGTAATCACTAAAGACAATGTTACTGTAGATGTTGACGCCGTAGTATATTTTAGAGTAACAGACCCACAAAAAGCAGTTGTTGAAGTTCAAAGATACGATGTGGCAACAAGTCTCCTAGCGCAGACAACGCTTAGGGATGTTCTTGGACAAGAAAGCCTTGACCATTTGTTATCAAAACGAGACGAACTAAACAAAAGCTTGCAAACACTCATCGATCAGGGAACAGACCCATGGGGAATAAAAGTATCAGCTGTAACAATTAGAGATGTTGCATTACCTGAAGAAATGCTCAGAGCTATTGCAAAACAAGCAGAGGCAGAAAGAGAAAAACGTGCAAGAATAATTATTGCAGATGGAGAGTTTCAAGCTTCAAAAAAGATGGCCGAAGCAGCAGAGTTCTATGAAGGAAGAACCGCTGCATTAAGACTTAGAGAACTTCAGACACTTGCAGAAATAGCTAGAGAGAAAAATCTTATAATAGTTCCAGCTGGGAACATAGGTACGGTCGCCGGTATTGCAAAAGCTGTTAATAAAAAAGTCGTAGAATGAAAGCAAAATTCTCTTTATTTTTTCTTTTTCTTTTTTCAATTTTTTTATCATTTAATACTATTGCTCAAAACTCAAATGTACTTATTGTTGAAATTTCGGATACAATTGATCAATCAACTGTTGAGATTATAAAAGAAAGTTTTGAACAAGCAAAAAATGAAAATTCAGAAGCAATAATACTGTTATTAGATACTCCCGGAGGCGGCCTTCAGCAGACTTTTGAAATTGCAGATATGATAAATGAAAGTAAAATCCCTGTTATAGGTTATGTTTACCCAACTGGATCGACTGCATGGTCAGCTGGAACGTTTATTTTAATGAGCACCCACATTGCTGCTATGGCTGATTATACAGTAATTGGCTCATGTCAGCCTGTTGAAATTACTGCTGAAGGTACAAAATATATAACGGAATCTAAAATCATTAACGCACTTGTAAGCTGGATTCAAACTCGGGCAGAGATGTTTGGGAGAAATAAAACAATTGTTGCAAAATTTGTTACTGAAAATCTAAATTTAAATGCAACTCTTGCAAAAGAATATGGTGTGATTGAATATGTTTCACCTTCGATAGGACAATTATTGAAAGATATTAACGGATCATCTGTTCCAACATCAGAGGGTATTAAAGTAATTGACACGACTAATGCAAAGCAGATAATTCACTCTCCATCTTTAAAAACCTTAATTATAAAATTTTTTTCAAATCCAATACTAACATCACTTTTGCTCATGCTTGGAATATTTGCGTTAATATTTGGAATTTCGTCACCTGGATTTGGAGCTGAAGTATTTGGAGTGGTTGCAATTTTACTATCTCTCGTTGGATCCGGATTTGCAATACCTACTTTAACCATAATCTTTATAATTATCGGATGTTTACTACTCATCATAGAAATATTTGTAACACCTGGATTTGGAGTAATAGGTATTAGTGGCGTTATCCTACTATTGATAGGTGCAATATTTCTAATACCTAGTTATTCAACGACAGGATGGGCGATATCAATGGATTGGATAAATGACGCAATAATAATTTTAGTAGTTGTGGCAGTAATTATTGCAATATTTTTTATATTTTTATTGTACAAAATCATTGAAATTAGAACAAAAAAAGCAGCAGTAGGGACTTTTGCGGGTGAAAAGGCTAAAACAGTTGATAGAATAACACCTGACAAACAAGGTTACGTTCGTTTTAAGGGTGAATTATGGCAGGCAACATCAGATACAACAATTGAGGCAAACACAAAAGTAATTATTGTAGATAAGGACGGATCAACTTTGAAGGTAAAGCCAAAAGAATAGTAACCAAACATTAATCAACCCTTTTCTTCTTTTCCGGTCTGAGTTTAATGAACAATGATGTCAAAATTCAGTTCCTTGGCGGCGTTGAAGAAGTAGGAAGATTAGCAATGGTGCTTGAAACAGGCGATATTAAATTACTTTTTGAATATGGTATGTCTCCAGGTAAACCTCCTGCTTACCCACTGCCGGCTCCACCTGTTGATTTAATTTTACTAACGCATGCTCATCTTGATCATTCTGGAATGATTCCTTGGCTTTTTTCTCAAAACGGTCAAAAAATTCTGACAACACCGCTAACAGGAGAAATCATAAATTTGTTACATAAGGACTCGATTAAAATTGCAAAAAGTGAAGGGTATGCTAGCCCATACAGTAGCTCTGATGTGAATGAGGCTAAAAAAAACATTATACCAATAGAGCCAACACAAAAAAGAAAAATTGGACATGATTGGGAAGTTTTATTTCATTCTGCAGGACACATACCCGGCTCACTTATGTTTGAGCTAGTTGGAGCTAAAAAAATCTTGTTTACAGGTGATTTTAACGTAGTTGATACAAGAGTTGTAAAAGGAATAAAACCTGTTGATTGCGATATTTTATTTTTGGAAGGCACATATGCTGGAAGGGATCATCCAAAAAAAAGAGAGGAGATAGAAAAAGATCTTTTAGATAAGATTGATGAGATTGTGAAAAGAGGTGGTATAGCAATATTGCCTGCTTTTGCTGTTTCCAGATCTCAAGAGCTTGCATTGGTACTCAGAAATTCAGGGTATAATGTATGGTTTGATGGGATGGGTAAAAAAGTCTCTAAGATGTTTTTAAAACATCAGAGGTATCTTAGATCTGCTGAAAACCTTAAAAAGGCCCTAAATAAAATAAATTTGGTCCATTCAGATCAAGGTAGAAAATTGGCATTGAAGGCAGATGTCATTATTACGTCAAGTGGTATGATGGATGGTGGACCTGTTTTAAACTATATGGGTAAGTTGAAAAACGATCCAAAAAGTGCAGTTTTGCTAACAGGGTATCAAGTCCCTGAAAGCAATGCTCGTTTACTTGTTGATAAAGGCAAACTTGATTTCTACGGTGTTAAAGAAAAAATAGAATGTGAAGTACAATATTATGACTTCTCAGCACATGCTGGACATGGCGAACTCATTGAGTTTGCTAAGAAATGTAACCCTGAAAAAATTGTTCTAATGCATAGTGATAATAGAGAAGCTCTTGTCGAACCATTAAAAGATGTTGCAGAAGTGTATAGCCCAAAAACTGGTGAAGTAGTAGAATTATAACATCTGGATAAAACTTATATTTTCCATATATTTATTAAAATTGTTCGGAAAAAGGTGGAAACATAAATGGCTGAAATGACGCCAAGGGAAAAATATGTTCTTAAGCGAAAACTCGAGGAACTTAAAGCATGTAAAGGCAGACATACAGAATTAATCTCATTGTATATTCCCCCGAATAAGCAAATATTTGATGTTAACGCATACCTTAAGAATGAATATTCTCAATCTCAAAATATTAAATCAAAGACAACTATGAAAAATGTGCTTTCTGCAATAGAGTCTATTATGAGCAGGCTTAAACAATTTAAGCGACCTCCTGAGAATGGTTTGGTTTTTTTCGTTGGTCATAAAAGCGTTGGCAGTGATAAAACCGAGATGGTTGCATATGTAATAGAGCCATCTACGCCTATTACCACGTTTCTTTACCGCTGTGATTCACTGTTTTATACTGAACCTCTTGAGCAAATGTTTATTGAAAAAGAAATTTTTGGACTTCTTTTGCTGGATCGAAGAGAATGCACAGTTGGTATATTGAAAGGAAATAGGGTGGAATTGCTTAAGTATATGACCTCTCAAGTTCCAGGTAAACATGGTAGAGGGGGCCAGTCTCAAAGAAGATTTGAACGTCTTACAGAGATTGCAGCTCATGAATGGTTTGTTAAATGTGGTGATAAAGCAAGTGAGATATTTCAAGCAGAAGAAGGCATTAAAGGAATCTTTGTTGGAGGTCCGGGCCCTACAAAACAGTATTTTGTTGATGAAAATTATCTTCATTACGAGGTTCAAGATAAAATAATGGATACGTTTGATACAGGATATACAGATGAATATGGACTAAAGGAACTTGTTTCTGCCGCATCAGAGACAATGTCAGAACTTAAAGTTTCAAAAGAAAAAAAGGTAATGAAACGATTTCTTAAAGAGGTTAAAAAAACTGAGGGGAGCCTAGCAGTTTATGGTGAGCAGCACGTTAGAAAAGCACTTGAAATGGGTGTTGTTGATACTCTTATTCTTTCAGAAAATTTGAGGAAATATAGGGTTAAATTAAAATGTCCATCATGTGAACACTCTGAATCTCTAACTATTTCTGAGGAGGAATTAAAGGATTTCGCCCCTCCAGTTTGCTCAAAATGCAGTAATTCTTCTCCCATGGCAATAGAAATTAAATTGGATCTTATTGATGAATTATCAGATCTAGCAGAAAAGACCGGATGTAAAGCTGAGCTTATCTCAATTGGTAGTGAAGAAGGTGACTCTTTATATTCTGCGTTTAACGGCATAGCCGGAATTTTAAGGTATCCTGTTGATATATAATATTATTACGATATTAAAAAAGAGAAATTCTTTTTTATGTTATAATAAAATGTACAAAAATTTCATTCATTAAAACCGATGGTTTTATAAATAATGAAATATATTAATAGTAAAGGTAGTTAACATGTCTTACAGAGAAGATTTTAAATCATTTATACCTGCGGATAAAAAGATACCAGAACTGACTATTAAAGCCGTTCTAGTAGGTGCTGTTCTTGCTATTATTTTAGGAGCGGCAAATGCATATCTTGGACTTTATGCAGGTATGACCGTTTCTGCGGTTATACCTGGAGCAGTAATGGCCTTTGCATTTCTAAAACCTTTTAAAGGAAATATTCTTGAAGTAAATATTGGTATGATGGGAGCTGCAGCAGGAGAAGCCCTTGCTGCTGGGATAATATTTACAATACCTGCTCTTGTTATTCTTGGAACATGGACTGAGATTCAATATATTGAGACTACAATTATTGCATTTCTTGGAGGTGTTTTAGGTGTTTTATGGATGATACCTCTTAGAAAAGCATTAATTATTAAAACAGATCTGCCTTTCCCAGAAGGTATAGCTGTTGCCGCTGTTTTAACAACAACGGTCGGCGGAGGAGAAAAAACTAAAGAAGAAAAAGGCACCGGAGTCAGCGGCATCTGGCTTGTTGTAGGTGTTCTTACTGCAGGATTATTCAAATTTGGACAGGTTGCCTTAAAAGCAGTTAGTGGCGCTGCTCATGGTATTATAAATATTGGTAAATATAACATTGGTGCTGGAGAGAGAACAGGTTATCTTTATGGTGGAGTTGCAGCATCTCCTGCACTACTCGGTGTTGGATGGATTATTGGACCAAGAATAGCATCTTTTGTTTTTGTAGGTGGATTACTTGGTTGGGTAATACTAACTCCTCTTATTGCACTTGCAACTGGTCTTCCGATGCCTGGTACTGATCCCGCCCTTACAGCACAACAGGCAGCAGACCAGTTAAAAGATGCTCTTGTTTTAGGGAATGGCAATCCAGAACTAGGTGCACAAATATGGGGTTTCTTCGAAATTTGGGGGAGCTACATACGATACATTGGTGTTGGTGCTATGGTTGTAGGAGGTCTCTATACAATCTTTAAGTTAAGAGCAAACCTTGCATCTGGATTAAGAGAGGCAATTATTGGAATTAAAGGAGGTCAAATTACAGCTAAAAAAAGAACTGCTCAAGATATGAACTTTAAATTTGTATTTCTTGCAATTGGTGCACTTACACTCCCTGTGTTTATTGTCTATGGTATGATATCTGATTTGTGGGCAATATCTGCATTTATGGCTGTGTTTGCAATACTCTTTGCATTTGTAGCCAGTGCAATAGCTGGCTATATGGCAGGATTACTTGGATCATCAAATAATCCTATATCTGGAGTTACTGTATCAGTTCTTTTAATCACCTGTCTTATTCTTCTAGGTTTTGGAGTTAGTGGCACTGGTGCTTTCGGTGTTGCTATCCTTATAGCCGCTGTTATTTGTTGTGCGGCAGCTATCTCTGGAGACGTGTTACAATCGATGTCTTGCGGTCAAATGATAGGTGCTACTCCAAGAAACCAACAGATTGCAGAAATGATAGGAGTACTAGCAGCAGCCCCTGTTTTAGCACTTGTAGTTCAAGCTCTCGACAAGGCATATAAAATAGGTAGTCCTGATTTGGCTGCGCCTCAAGCTTTCCTCATGGCGGGAATTACAAAAGGTATTCTCACTGGTGAGATGGTATGGCCTTTTGTTCTTGCAGGGGCAGTTCTAGCGTTCGTCTTTATTTTAATTGATTTACCTGTGTTACCTGTTGCTATAGGTATCTATCTACCATTTACCCTGAGCGTTCCGATATTTAGTGGTGGTATCGTTAGACATGTCACCAACAAATTTATAGAAAAGAAATATGGAAGTGTTGATGAAGAAGAAGTTAGCGATTGGGAGTTAGCAATCAAGCAAACAGACGTTAAACCAAAAGAAAAGATTATAAGAACCGGACTTCTTCTCACTGCTGGGCTTATAGCTGGAGAAGCACTGATGGGAGTTGTTGTTGCATTCCTAATAATTGGAGGAATAGACTTTGCAATATTTAACTACCCACCAATACTGCCTTCAATGCTCATATGGTTATTCATAGCAGGTCTCCTAGCATATATCCCGCTGAGGGAAATCTTTGCTAATAAGGAAAAATAAACAAAAATATCGACCGCCGACAGCTGAAGAATTCCTTCAGTATGTACCTAAGAGGGGAGACTTTGAATGGTCTAAAAGTTCGGAAGGGCTGGTGGAAATAAAAGTACCGAAGTTCAAAGCAAACATCGGTATATCTCTTTGTAAGGTTATCAGAAAAGAAAATACATTTACAGCTAAAATGGATAAAATGGGATCGATTGCATGGGAAAACTGCGATGGAAGAAACTCAGTAAAGGACATTTTAAAAATACTAAAAAAAGAATTTCCAAAGGAGGAAAACATAGATCAAAGACTCTTTTTATTTTTACAGCAAATGCAGAATCTTTACTACATTGAACTTTAAATAAATAAATAAACATATATTGCATAACTTCTTTATCCAAGGTAAACTTATGAAAACCTATGAGCTTATTGATCACACGGCAGATGTCGGATTAAAGGCCTACGGAAAAAATCTTTCAGAAGCGTTTCAAAATGCAGCTAAGGGAATGTTTGATATTGTTACTGATAGCTCAGAAATAGAGTCTGTTGGTCAATATGATATTGATTTAGAAGCAGCTGATTTAGAACAACTGCTTGTTGATTTTTTATCTGAGCTCTTATTTTTGAATAGCGCACAAAATTTAGTTTTTGGTTTTTTCAAGGTAGAACTTGATGAAAATAAAAAAAGCCTTTCTGCGCGTGTCTTTGGTGAAAAATTCAATATATCTAAACATAAAATCGGTGATGAAATAAAAGCTGTTACATATCATATGCTTGAAGTGAAAAATAAAAAACCATATAGTGTTCAGGTTCTTTTTGATATTTAGTTTTTTAATTATAAGGTAATGGGGCTCTGTCTCAAAATTCAACTGTGCTATCTGTTGTTCTCATTTTATTGCATACTATCTAATACGAGTAAATCGAATACTTTTGAGGCAAAGCCAATTAATAGTTTCAGCGAACCTTTGCTTCTGTTTAAATAGTAGGAATAAAGTTACTTTTTGTTAAGCGATCTCAGCCGGACGGTCCCCTCCAAATATTCGTTATCTTTTTATAGCTTCTCCTCCTGGAACCCCGTCCGGTTTCTCCTCACTTTTTTATGGTAAGTATTATATGGGATATTTTAATAACGATTGTTAACAAATAGGTGTAAATCATGACATGTGGCAAGATTACGGAAGACATGAATATAAGAGAAGTTATTGAAAAACATCCTGAAGTCGTACCAGTTTTTGCTAAATATAATATGGGATGTATTGGTTGTATTGCAGCGTCTTTTGAGAAAATCAGTGATATCGCTGCAGTTCACGGTGTTGATGTTAAAAAGTTTGTTGAGGAACTTAACGAAGCAATGCAAGATAATTAAAATTTAAAGAGAACTTTTTATTATTACTAGTTCTCCATGTTTTATTCCCTTAAGTGCTTTTATATTGTCAGCTAGTTTCTGTATATTGCCAGTTTTTCCTTTTAATACAAGAACTTCAAGACAGTTATGATGGTCAACATGAATATGCGTGGTTGATAGTATTTCATTGTGGTGATCATGCTGTAAGTCGAGGAGCCTGTTTGTTAGATTGCCAGTATGATGGTCATATATCATAGTAAGTGTACCTATTGATTTTGCATTAGGATCTTTGCCTTTTTCTATTATTAGGTTTTTACGGATTATGTCTCTGATTGCTTCTGAGCGGTTAGAATAACCCTCTTTTTTTATCATTTTATCAAATTTATTAAGTAAATCTGGTTCTATCGACACACCGAATCTTATTATTTTTTCAGTCATAGTAACACGTTTTACGGGTAATCGTAGCACGAATTTAAATTTTTTGTTACCAAAAACTATTTATTAACAATTTATATTGCAGTAGCACTAAAAAATAAATGTAACAAAATAAAGGAGGTCAAAAAATGGTTTGTTATACTGTGCCAATGGTGGCCGCAGTTGCACACATTATAATGAGAAAAAACATAACAAGTTGGAAAGAAAGCACACATCACCTCTGGTTAAGTTTTATACTAGTTGGTGGTGCAATCTTTGGACTAGTTGATCATTGGTGGAATGGTGAACTATTTCTCATTGGAGAAAACATACTAATGGACATAATGCTAGGAATTACAATCACCATAGCAATTATTGTAATCTGGGCAGTTATCCGGACATTAGATAAGTCAAAAGTAAAAAAACTTGTAAAAGCTTAAAACCACTTCTCATATTTTTTCTTTTATTTTTTAATACTGTTTTTCCAATTTTCCAAGAAAAATTCTCAATAAGCTCGGGTTTTCACTTTCTATCTTACCTGCACCATACCCAATCTTTTTGATTTTCATAAGCGGCATCTCACCAAAGTGGCTAGCTATTGTAGTAATAACTGCTGCACCAGTTGGTGTAACCATTTCATGATTGATATCTGTTTGATATACTGGAACATCTTTTAACAGCTCAACTGTAGCCGGGGCAGGTATTGGAATTGTACCATGGGAGCACGTTACAAAACCTTTGCCGATAGGAAGGTGAGAACAGAACACATTTTTAATTCCCAATTTTTTTAAACCGATTGCAGCTCCTACAATATCTATTATCGAGTCTACAGCGCCTATTTCATGGAAATGAATATCATCTATCTTTACATTGTGGATCTTACTTTCAGCTTCTGCCAACCTACTAAAAATCTTTTTACTCAACTCTTTAATTTCATCATCTAACTCACTATTGTCAATGATATTATTTATGTCTCTCAAACTACGATGATGTTGTTTTTCTTTAACAGTAATATACACATCTGTTCCTGTGATATGATTTTTTTCAACTTTTTTTATCTCAATTTCATATCCTGAAATATCAAGTTTTTCAAGCTCCTTCTTTAAATAGTTGATATCAAGACCTAAGTCAATGAGAGCGCCTAAAATCATATCCCCACATATGCCTGAGAAACAATCGAAATATGCAATGGTCATGCTTTGTCACCTATTAATTAAACTTGCAAAATATCCTGCACCAAACCCATTATCGATGTTTACTACTACAATACCCTCGGCACAGCTATTCAGCATGGTTAGAAGCGGAGCAATTCCCTTAAAACTTGCACCATATCCAACACTTGTTGGAACAGCAATCACAGGCCGGCTAGCTAAACCTCCTACAATGCTAGCTAAAGCGCCTTCCATTCCAGCAATCACAATTATTACATTTGCCTCAAAAATCTTATCTTTAACATCAAACAACCGGTGAACACCTGCAACACCGACGTCGTAGACCTTTTCAACTCTATTACCCATGAGTTCTGCTGTTACCACAGCTTCTTCAGCAACAGGAATATCAGACGTTCCAGCAGTTATAACAAGTATATACCCTTTTTTTGGTTTTAGTTTTTCATTCCTGATAACAATAGTTTTTGCGAATTCGTTATACTCGGCTTCAGGATACATTTTTTTTACAGCAGCAAATATCTTTTTATTTGCCTTTGTTGCTAAAACACTGTGGTTTTTCTTTGACATTTCCTCGATTATTCTTAGAATCTGGGAAGTTGTTTTACCCTTACAAAAAACAGTTTCTGGGAATCCTTTACGTAAAGCTCTATGGGTATCAATTTTTGCGAAATCTAAATCTTTGTACGGCAATGATTTTATTTTCTCTAAAACTTCTACAAGATCAATTTTTCCTGCTTTATAATCCTGTAATATTTTTCTCATTTTTTTAGAACCTCATTCAAACTACCTGTTCGGTATCCTTCTATATCAAGTGTTATATAATTAAATCCGAGCTTCTTAAATGTCTTAGTAATTTCTTCAGAATGCTCAATAATCCTAGAAAAATCATCTTTTAAAACCTCAATACGGGCAACCTCGTTATGAAAACGTACACGAAACTGTTTCACCCCCATCTCTCTAATATAATCCTCTGCTTTTTCAACCATTTTTAATCTTGACTTAGTAATCTCTGTTCCGTATGGAAAACGTGAGGCAAGGCAAGCAAAAGCTGGTTTATCCCAAGTATCTAAGTTCATTGCTCGTGATAACTCTTTGATTTCTTTTTTAGTTAATCCTACATCCTTCAGCGGACTAACAACACTTAACTCTTTCAGAGCTTTTATCCCAGGTCTGTAATCAGTTTTATCATCAATATTTGATCCATCAAGCACATAGTTAATATGTTCCTCATTTGCAATCTGTTTTATTTTTGAGAATAATTCTTTTTTGCAATAATAACATCTATTGCTGGGATTTTTTGAGAAATCATCAATTTCAGTTTCTTCTGAATTTATTATTAAATGTTTTATTCCTAATTGTTTTGTAAAATTTATTGCTTGGTTAAGTTCTCTTTGTGGATATGTTGATGAAGTGGCAGTGACCGCCATTGCTTTTTGTCCTAGTAGCTTGTAAGCTACATTTACTAAGAATGTACTGTCAACCCCTCCAGAATATGCAATGGCAACGCTCTCCATATTTCTTAAATTACTTTTTAATTGTTCTAATTTATTAATAGAACCCCCTTGCATAGGATATAGAATAGACAATATCAAATATATAATGATTATCTTAGGAGAACCATTTGAAAAAATGATTTAATTTACTAGGAAAAAATTCATTGTCTGGTTTGATTTTTCTTTGATAAATAACCAATTCCAACATCAGTTATTTCAACTATATTATAATCAACATACTGTAACATTTCCATTTGTGAAAGTTTCCGAATCATATCATTAAGTTCATCTCTAGTAATTTTTAATTTATACACAGCAGTTTCTGCATCCATATCTTGCTCAAGCAATAATTGTAAAAGTTCATACTCTTTTTCATAGATCCTTGATTCTTTTTCAATCTCATGTGGATCAACATCTATATATCCAGAAAGTCTCTCAACGTAGTTCTGTATAATTCTATCAAGATTCAAACGATCTAATACTTTACCTTTTTTATCATACAATGTGCAGAATTTGCTCCCTGGCTCATGTTTCCAATGAGAAATATTTCCCCATCCGTAACCTAACAAGTTCTTAGTTCGCCCCCGGCTTGGAATACCTCTTCTTGTAGCTTCAGAAATAGATTTTTTTCTCTCCTTCCTTCTGAATGCATAATGTTGCTCAAGTTGAACCTGTTCGAGATCAACTTCGCAATCAAGAATCATTCTAGTAATCTCATCACCAGTACGTTCTTTCAATTCAGTGATAAAATAAAGACCTGCTTCATCGCCAATATCGTTATAAACAACTCTAACGAGTGCTTCAATTGCTTTTCCAATTACCTCTGGTCTAACATTTTCAATGTTTGAAGAAATACTAACTGCAAATCCTGCATCAGAAATATCAGGTTTACTAATGTCTACATATTTCATAAATTCAAATTTACTTTCAAGTGTTTTAATAGTGGAACCTATTGCCTCCTCAGCAAACTTTGAAGAAGTTCTCCTACTTGCAACATTATAAAGAGCCTTAAATAATGTTTCAAGTAAAACTGAATTTTTTATTTTCTCCATTCTACATCCACTTTTCAAAATTGAAAATTCATTTAGGGAATAGTTGATTTAGTTTTTTTGTTTTTCTATGTTTCCAGACGCCCATGTGATATTCATAGCTTGCAAGTAGGGGAAATGTGATTGTTGCCTCACCAAAAACCATCTGTTCAAGGCCTTGATTAACTTTGCCCCAAGAACTTGCCTCTTTAAGCGTAGAGCCAGACAGAGCCCCATCCCTCTCATCAGCAACAGTCAACTGAACTGCATACTTATGCATCGGAGCATTTTTTCCAAGAATATCAGCAGCTACTACTGTATCTTGAACAAAATTCTTTGGGACACCCCCACCAATTACAACAAGACCAGTTTCCTTAGATTTTACTTTAAGTTCAGTAAGTTCTTTGAAATCCTTTACAGAATCAATTAAGACATGCTCTTTGCGCTCAGTTTGATGAACGACAAGACCGAAGCCTGCACTTGAATCTGGAAAAGCAGGACAAAAAATAGGGACCTCTTTTTTATATGCAGTAAAAACAAATGAATCAGATTTCCTACCGTTTTTATCGAGATATTTTCCCATTTCGTAGATAAATTCTCGTGACGAATACGCCCCTGGTTTCATAGAGTCAGCTATCTTTTTCACAGTCATGTCACATATACGCAAATCCTTTTCGTCTATGAAAGTATCATAAATTCTGTCAATCTTGAGCTCTCTTAGCTGATCATCATCTGCATTAATAAAACCATGATAATGATGAAACCCAAGTCCTTCAAAAAAATCCTGATCAACAATAATTGCACCAGAAGAAACGACTACGTCAACCATATTATGTTCAATTAAATCTATTATTATTTTTTTCAAACCAGCACTAACAAGAGATCCTGCAAGACAGAGAATAATCGTACAATCTTTATCTCTAAGCATATCCTCATAAATCCTACATGCTTTTGCCAGATTTCTTGACTGAAAAGCCATATCATTAAAAGATTCAATCAGTGGAACGCTGTTGAATTTTTTAATGTCTAAATGCTTAATTTTTTGCTTTAGTAATTCTTTTTTTCCGTATTTCATATCAATTTTCCTAACGCGGATAACTCCATATACTTTTTTTATTTTTCTGTAGTAAGATTTAAACCAAGTTTTTCTCTATCCGTTCCCTGTATGCATGAATGGGCACTAGCTGAATCAATTCTTACTACAGCAGTTGAAGCAGCAGAAAAAGAAAAACTTAAAACAATTACTGAAATTAAAGTAGGTATAGGTGAATTGCAACAGATAGAGCAAGATATTTTTGAGTTTGCACTTGACGAAATCATCAAAGAGCAAGGGGGAAAATTAAAGGGAGTAAAAATTACAATTGAAACTGAAAAAAGTACCTTGAAATGTAAAAGTTGTGAAAATACATGGAAATTTAATGATATAAAGAAAAAACTAAACGAGGACGAATCCGAAGCAATACATTTCATACCTGAGGTTGCTTTTGTTCATACAAGATGTCCAAAATGCGGTAGTCCAGATTTTGAAATTACGACTGGCAGAGGAATATCAATAACATCAATTACCGGGGAGAAATAGGTGAGTATGGAAGCAAGAATTAGTGTCATTGAAAAACGACTTAGGAACATTAAACGTATTATTTCTGTTGCAAGTGGTAAAGGTGGCGTTGGAAAAAGTCTTGTTGCCTCTTCTTTAGCATTAAATCTTTCAAGAAAAGGATTGAAAGTCGGGCTTTTAGATCTTGATTTATACGGGCCTTCTTCGCATATCATTCTAGGTGTAAAAGATGTGTTTCCAGAGGAAGAAAAAGGTATTATTCCTCCAAAGGTTCATGAAATAAATTTTATGTCTATTGTTTATTTTACAGAGGATAAACCCTCTCCTTTTAGAGGTATTGACATTTCAAATATTATTATTGAGTTACTTGCTATTACTCAATGGGGGGAATTAGATTATCTTATTATCGACATGCCTCCAGGAATAGGTGATGAAACTCTTGATGTAATGAGGCTTGTTAAGAAAAGTGAATTTCTAGTTGTTACCACTCCATCAAAGGTTGCAATGGGTGCAGTTAGTAAACTTCTTCAATTATTAAAAGAGCTTAAACTGCCTGTTATTGGCGTAGTAGAAAACATGAAAATGGCAGAATCTAACTATATTGAAGATTATGTTTCTAAAATGGGCTTAACTTATCTTAATTCTATTTCTTTTGATAAAAACCTGGAAGAATCAATCGGAAATGCAAGTAAGCTCTTAGAAACTATGTTTATGAAAGATTTTGAAAAAATTGTAGAAAAAATTAGCTAGTTTATTATGAAAGGTAGTTACATTTTATTAGTAGAGCTTACAGAAAATAAAAATATTCAAATTGGTAAACTTGGGAACGTTACCTTTGAAAAGGGTTTTTACGCTTATGTTGGCTCAGCTCTTAATGGGTTGGAACAGAGGATAAATAGACATCTTAGAAATAATAAGAAAAAACATTGGCATATCGATTATTTACTAACGCATGGAAAGATAGTAGATATTTTTTATAAGGAAAACGATGCTAAAGAAGAATGTAATTTTGCAAAAAAATTTGAAGAAAAATTAACTCACACTCCTAACTTTGGTTGTAGTGATTGCAACTGCGGAAGTCATCTTTTCTTTGGTTTAAAAAATGAAATTAAAACGATAACCCGAGCTTTCAATATGATCCCTTATTGTTAATGCAAACACTTAAAACACTTTTTGCTTATATGTTATCTTGGGGAGATTATGGTTGCCATTATTTACTCCACTATAGATAAAATCCAAGATGCCAGACGAATCGCGTATACATTAGTTGAAGAACAACTTGTTGCATGTGTAAATATAATTCCAAAAATAGAATCATTCTACAGGTGGAAAGGCAAAATTGAGAATGATGAAGAGGTAGTACTAATTGCTAAAACAACAGATAAAAATGTAAAAAAGGCAATTCAGCGAATAAAAACTCTTCATACTTGCGAGTTACCAGACATTATTGTTTTACCAATAATCGGTGGTCTTAAAGATTACTTAAATTATATTGCTGATGAAACATCATGAAATTTGTATCACTTATATCAAGCGGTATTGACTCCCCGGTTGCTACTTACCTTCTTTTAAAAAAAGCAGAAGAAATGATTCTCATTCATGGAGATATTAGACCTTTCACTGATGATCGAGAAATAGAAAATTTTACACGACTTGCAAAGCATCTTAAAAGATACACGTCTAGTCCTATAAAGATCTATTTGATTAACCATGGAGAGAATCTTAATGTTTTTAAACAAAATTGCAACAACAGGTTTACTTGTGTATTTTGTAAGCGTATGTTTCTCAGGTACGCAGAAAAAATAGCTAAAAAAGAAGGGGCTGAGGCTATTATTATGGGTGATTCTCTTGGACAGGTTGCCTCTCAAACACTTCAAAACATTCGAACAATCGAACAAGCAGTAAACATTCCAATTTTGAGGCCTCTTATAGGTTTTGATAAGGATGAAGTAGTAAATATTTCAAAGGAAATTGGTACGTATGCTCTTTCAATTCTCCCCTCGAATGGCTGTAATGCTGTACCAAATAAACCTGCTACAAAAGCAAAATTAGAAATTGTTTTAGATGAGGAAAGTAAAATAGATATCAATAAATTATTAAAAAAAGCAGTGGAAGAGTCAGAATTGATCTCTATCTGAACTTATTTTTTCTGTTTTGAAACAAAAATAATAGAATTATAGTCTTATATGTAACAAAAACTATTAATTCTATAAATCGACTTTGCATAAAAAATAGATAATTATTGTCAAAAGTCGGTAAAATCAAAAAGCTTAAATATCATACATAGCATACAATATGCTGTAGGTTAAAGTTTTTGAGATACAATATGTTGTATCTTAGACATATCTGGTGTGATGGGAATGGAGTGTCCATATTGTAATCATATTGAAACCAAAGTAACAGACTCCCGTGATACCGGGACGTACACAATTCGTAGAAGGCGAGAGTGCCTCAAATGTAACAAACGATTCACGACCTATGAATACATTGAATTAACCCCCGTATACATTAGAAAGAAAGATGGACGTTTAGAAAAATTTGATAGAAACAAAATCAAAAATGGAATAATAAAGGCACTGGAGAAAAGACCAGTTAGCCATGATAAAATTGAAGAACTCCTTGAAAAAATCGAGGAAAAAATCCGAAGAAATGGAAAAGAAGAAATTGAAAGCAAAATAATAGGTGAATATGTAATGGAACAACTTAAAGAAGTAGATCATGTGGCCTATATCCGATTCGCATCTGTATATCGACAGTTTACAGATGTTTCTTCTTTCCAAGAAGAGGTTAAAAATTTAATTAAACAAACAACAGGCGGGGTAAAAAAATGATACGAAAAATAATGAAAAGAGATGGGAAAATTGCAGACTTCAATCCAATACAAATAACAAATGCTATTTGGAAAGCCGCACAAGCCGTAGGTGGAAAAGATCACAGGAAAGCAGCAGAGCTTACTGATAAAGCCCTTGAACTGCTTGAAAAAGAACTAAAAAAAGGGGAAATTCCAACAGTTGAACAAGTTCAGGATATAGTTGAAAAAACCCTAATTGAAGACGGCCATGCAAGAACTGCTAAAGCCTATATTCTCTATAGGAAACAACATACTGATATCCGTGAAGTAGGAGGACTGTTGAAGGATATCGATGTCGTAGATGGATATCTCTCTATGATGGATTGGAAGGTTAATGAAAACAGTAACATGAGCTACTCTTTGCAGGGTTTGAATGTTTATGCTACAGAAAACATTGTTTCAAACTATTGGCTTAATAAAATCTATCCACCTGAAATTGGACAAGCACATATGAATGGTGATTATCATATTCATGATCTTGGAACACTTGGCGCATACTGTGTCGGCTGGGATTTAAAAGATATATTACTTCTTGGTTTCCGCGGTGTATCTGGTAAAATAGAAAGTAAACCAGCAAAACACTTTGGAACCGCCTTGATGCAAATTGTAAACTATCTTTACACGCTTCAGGGGGAAGCAGCGGGGGCGCAAGCACTTTCTAATTTTGATAGTTTACTTGCTCCCTTTGTTTCTCATGATGATTTAAACTATGACCAGGTCAAACAAGAAATGCAGAAGTTTTTGTTTAACATGAATGTCCCTACTCGTGTTGGTTTCCAAAGCCCATTTACAAACATTACAATGGATCTCACAGTCCCAAGTTACATGGTTGACGAACCCGCAATTATTGGCGGAGATCTCATGGACGATAACTTCAGTGATTATGTTGATGAAATGAATATAATAAATCATGCTTTTGCTGAAATCATGCATGGTGGTGATGCAAAAGGACGACCGTTTACGTTTCCAATTCCAACATATAACATTACAAAGGATTTCGACTGGGATAACGATGGACTAGATCCAATCTGGGAAATGACTGCTAAATATGGAGTACCATACTTTTCAAACTTTATAAACTCGGATATGAAACCAGATGATGCTAGGAGTATGTGTTGTCGTTTGCGCTTGGACAATAGGGAACTCCGCAAACGTGGAGGTGGTCTATTTGGTGCAAACCCAAAAACAGGAAGCATCGGTGTTGTAACAATAAATATGCCAAGAATCGGATACCTTGCTAAAGATGAAAAAGACTACCTTGAACGCCTTGACAAATTGATGGAACTTGCAAAAGAAAGCCTTATTGTCAAAAGAGAAGTAATTGAAAACCTAACTTTTAGCGGACTGCATCCATACTCTAGGTTTTATTTAAATGATGTCAAAAAAACATTTGGTGAATATTGGAAGAACCATTTCAGTACTATTGGCCTCATCGGCATGAACGATGCATTGCTTAACTTTATGAACAAAAACATTGGTGACCCGGAGGGTAAAAAGTTTGCAGAAAAAGTCATGGATTATATGAGAGAGAAAATGGCTGATTTTCAACAAGAAACTGGTGATATCTATAACCTGGAAGCAACACCTGCGGAGGGTGCAAGTTATCGCCTTGCAAGACTGGATAAAGCAAAACACCCAGATATTCGGACATATAACCAAGAATTTTATGGAAATGGTAGAAAAGTAGAACCATACTATACCAACTCGACGCAGCTGCCAGTAGGCTTTACTAATGACGTTTTTGAAGCACTTGATTTGCAAGATAACTTACAGTCGAAATATACTGGTGGAACAGTATTGCACGTATTTCTAGGCGAAAACGGACTAGACCCAACTGCAACAAAGAAACTAGTTAGGAAAATAGCGGAAAATTACACGCTACCATACTATACGATGACACCAACATTTAGTGTTTGCCCGGATCACGGATATCTCGCTGGTGAACATACCACATGCCCAAAATGTCAAAAAGAAAACAAAGCAACAGAGTGCGAAGTCTATTCACGTGTTGTTGGTTATCTACGACCAGTACGTCAATGGAATCGTGGTAAACAAAGAGAATTTAATGATCGTAAAATGTTTGACATGACGGAAAAACAAGTAATGGTAAAGGCATGAATATAGGGGGCTTGCAAAAAACATCATTGTTGGATTACCCTAACACCATTAGTGCTATAATCTGGACCGTAGGTTGCAATTTCAAGTGTCCATTCTGCTATAATAAAAATCTTGTTGAAGGTGAAGTAGGATTAGTTCGTGAAGAGGAAATTCTATCCTTTCTTAAATTACGGAAAGGAATGTTAGAAGGGTTGGTTATTTCAGGTGGGGAGCCACTTTTACAAGAAGATATTATTGATTTTACAAAGAAAGTAAAGAATCTAGGATATCTCATAAAAATCGATACGAACGGCATGTTTCCTGAGAAACTCAAAGAGCTTATTGATAAAAAATTGGTTGACTATGTATCAATGGATGTCAAAGCACCAAAAAAGAAATATGATCGGCTTGCTGGTGCAAAAACCGATATTTCTAAAATTGAAAAATCCATTGATATCATAAGAAACCATGCACCTGACTATGAATTTAAAACTACGTTTGCACCGGGCCTTCTTGATAAGAAAGATCTCGTTGAAATTGCAAAATGGTTAGAAGGGTCTAAACGATTTTATCTTCAGCAATTCAAAGGCGATACGCCTTTAATTTCATCAAAATTAAACAATGTTACACCATATCCTAAGGAAGATCTCGTTAAAACATTGGAAGAGATAAAACCATTTTTTAAAAACTGTGATGTACGAGGTATTTAGACATGATATGCGAGGAACTTATCCGGGATATGGAACTGGCTCGGGAGGTATTATCAAAAACAGATTGTTCTATTGCGGTAATTAGTTACGGGAAGATTTGGAAGCAGAAAACAGGAGACGGTATTGGGCCAATACTAGAAACAATAGAGGAGATGGGGGAGAATATCTACGATTCTGTAATTGGCAATAGATTTCTTGGAAGAGCATCAGCTCTTCTATGTAGATATGCAAAGGCTCAGGCAGTTTATTCTCCACAAGGAACCAAAACCGGAATTGCTCTTCTTATCATGGGTGGTATTCCATGTCAGGTTGATGAATTGATACCACAAAATGTGATTACAGAAACTGAAAACAATTTACCTTTTGAAAAACTTCTAAAAGATGTTACTTCTCCTGAAGAAGCATATAATGTTCTAAAAGAAAAAGTTTTGAAATAAAGAGCTAAATATTACCTAATCATTGAGGGTAGCATGGATTATGAATTAGCAATAATTGGAGCAGGGCCTGCAGGCTATTCAGCAGCAATCTATGCAGTTCGAGCTGGGATAAAACCACTTGTTCTGGATAAAGGATTTGGGGGAGGCCTTGCAGCAATTTCACCAAATATTGAAAACTACCCTGGATTTGAATCCATTTCAGGAATGGATTTGGTAGAAAAAATGAAGAGCCATGCAAGCAAATATACAAATATCAATTTAAATGAAGAAGTTAAAAAAATTGAAAGATCAAAGGAAGAATTTACAATCATAACTAATAAAGAAACATACAGCGTCAAAGCTATTATTCTATGTACCGGGACAGATTATAAAAAACTTGGTGCTCCAGGTGAAAAAGAATTGACCGGCAAAGGCGTTACCTACTGTGCGACCTGTGATGGTTATTTTTTTAAAGATAAAAAAGTAGCAGTTATAGGTGGTGGAAATACTGCTCTAATTGAAGCCATTTTTTTGAAACAGATTGGTTGCAAGGCAGTTTATGTGATTCACAGAAGAGATAAATTACGCGCTGAAAAAGCATATGAAGATGAGGCTATAAAAAAGGGGGTTCAAATTGTTTATCAAACTCACGTAGAATCAATAAATGGTGATCAAAAAGTAGAATATCTTGAAATTCATGATGTTAAAACTGATAAAATATCAAAATTCCCTGTTGATGGCGTATTTATATCAATTGGTGAAGAACCTCATAATGATTTAGCCAAAGCTCTAGGTGTAAAATTGGATGAAAGAGGTTTTATTATTACAGATAGACAACAACGAACTAATGTTAAAGGTGTTTATGCTGCTGGTGATATTACAGGCGGTTTAAGACAGGTTGTTACTGCATGTTCTGAGGGCGCAGTTGCAGTTCTTTCCTCTATAGAAGTTTTAGGTAAAAAATATCCCTATTAATTTTACTAGGAGAATGTTTGCCTTACAAATTTGAAATAATATTTAGGATTATTCTCTTTTAGATAACTTAGATATCAAGATATTTGATAAATACTGTTTAAAAAGTATATTGAAAAAATATTTAAATGGTTTTCTTTTATTCATAACAATAGGGAGGTGTAAAAATATGAAAAAGAAAATTACAGGTATATTTGTTTGTATATTAATGATCGGCAGTGTTTTAGTAGGAACCGGTGTAAGTGAAAAAGGGGAAACAGGTTTTTTTATTATAAGAAGCAATACAATTCATGTAAATTTACCAGCCGGAACATATGAAATTGAAAATACAGAGTATGGAGATGAAATTTCAATTGAAAATTTTGGTCGGTTATTAGTTCCAGGTAAACCCAATTTACCGTCAAAGATATTTTCGATTGCTATACCTCCTGGAGCTGAAGTTGCCGGTGTCAGCATTAAAACGTTAGATGGAGTAATTCTTCCAGGCAATTATAATGTTCCACCAGTGTCTTTGCCAAGAGTAGTAGGTGAGGAAAACCCTGCAGTTTATAAGGAAGAACAAAAAACATATGCAAAAAACTTTAACACAGTATATTCAAGCGATGAACCATATCCTTCTTCCAATGTTGAGTTTGTAAGAACTGCTGGTTTTAGGAAATATAACTTGGTTGATGTAAGAGTTAATCCGTTTACATATTTTCCTTTATCTGGTCAATTAATGTATTATCCTGAAATAGATATTTTTGTGAGTTATAAGTTTCCTGAAGGGTATTCAACCGATGATATAATGGTCGATGATCTCCAAGATATGGAAAAAAGGGCAGAAAGAATTATTCTGAATTATGATCAGGCTAAAGCTTGGTATCCAAGCGGTCCATTGGGCCGGGATACATATGATTATGTTATCATCACCCTTGATTCGTTGACATCCTCAGTAACTTCATTAGTCAATTGGGAGGAATCTAAAGGAAAGAGCGTAAATGTTGTGACTACTTCTTGGATCGATTCCAATTATGCCGGCTATGATCTTGCTGAAAAAATAAGAAACTTCCTGCGGGATAAATACCCCGCAAATGAATGGGGTATTGAAGATGTCTGCCTTGTTGGGCATTATGATGATGTACCCATGCGTCGTTGTGAGCAAAATACAGGATATGGTAAACCTGAGACTGATTATTATTATGCAGAGCTTTCTCTACCTGATAGTCAGTCTTGGGATGCTGATGGCGATCACAAATATGGTGAAGACTCTGATCCTATTGATTTCTATGCAGAAGTGAATGTTGGCAGGATTCCATGGAGTAGTTCTTCAACAGTTTCAAGTATTTGTGAAAAATCTGTTGCCTATGAACAAAATAGTGATCCTGCTTTTAAGAAAAATATTCTACTTCTTGGTGCGTTTTTCTGGTCTGACACTGATAATGCAGTATTAATGGAGGAAAAGGTTGATCAATCATGGATGTCTGATTGGACAATGACTCGCATGTATGAGCAGGGCTATTCGACATATCCGAGTGACTACAATCTTGACTATAATACCGTGAAGTCAGTTTGGTCAGCAGGTTCATATGCTTTTGTAAACTGGGCAGGTCATGGTTCCCCAACTTCTTGTCACGTAATGTACTCTAAAGGCAGTGCATTTGTCGACTCAAATACTTGTCCCTATCTTAATGATAACTACCCAGCTATTATTTTTGCGGATGCTTGTAGTAATTCAGATACAGATTATCTTAATATTGGTCAGGCTATGTTAAAGCAGGGTGCTGTTGGATTCCTTGGTGCTACTAAAGTTGCCTATGGACTTCATAATTGGAATGATCCCTATGATGGTTCAGGTCAGTCGATGGATTATTTCTTTACAACCAAAGTGACATCTGGAGATTACACACAAGGGGAGGCTCATCAATGGGCTCTTCTTGAGATGTATACAAACAATCTATGGTATCAGACTAAATATGAAATGTTTGAGTGGGGTGCATTATGGGGCAATCCTGATCTTGGAATGGAATCGGTTCCAGGGGAAAATCTTCCACCAAATGAACCAAGTAATCCAAATCCATGGGATGGCTTAACAGGTGTAGATGCTGATGCTGATTTAAGCTGGACTTGTAGTGATCCAAATGGTGATCCTTTGACTTATGATGTATATTTTGGCACTGTAAATCCACCAATAAATATTGTTTCTTCTGGTCAAAGTGGAACTACTTATGATCCTGGAACTATGACCGCTGGTGAAACATATTACTGGAAAATTGTAGCAGAAGATGATGAGGGTCTAACTACTGAGGGTCCTGTATGGAGTTTTACTGTATTTATAAACAGCCCTCCAAATCAACCTAGCAATCCAGATCCATACGCTGGGGAAACTAATGTAGATGTTGAAACTGATTTGAGTTGGACTTGTAGTGATCCTGATGGTGATTCATTAGTATATGATGTGTATTTAGAGGCTAATGATCAATCTCCTGATGTTTTAGTATCATATCATCAGTCGCAACCTTATTATGATCCTCCAAATCCACTTGAGTATGAAACTCATTATTGGTGGCGGATTGTCGCCTGGGATTCATTTGGTGAAAGCACCTCTGGGCCTAATTGGGATTTATTCACAGGTGAAAAACCCAATGACCCACCAAATGAACCAAGTAATCCTTATCCAGGGGATGGCGCAACTGAAATTGATATTGAAGCAGATATTAGTTGGACTTGTAGTGATCCAGATGGAGATGATTTAACCTACGATGTTTACTTTGAAGCAAATGATCCTAATCCTGATGTGTTGGTTTCTAATGATCAAACTGAAACCACATATGATCCTGGGATAATGATGCCTGAAACAACGTATTATTGGCAAATTATTGCCAAAGATGAAAATGGAGCATCAGTCCCCAGCTCAATTTGGCATTTTACTACTAAAGAGGTACCAAATCTGCCACCAAGTGCACCAACCATAGATGGTCCAAACAGTGGGAAACCAGGAATTGAGTATAATTATAAATTAAATGCAGTAGATCCCAATGGTGATGATGTTAGATACCACATCGACTGGGGGGATATCGGCACAGGTTTAACTGATTTTAATCCTTCAGGTGATGATGTTACAGTAGCACATACTTGGGATGATCAAGGAACTTATACCATAAAAGTAAAAGCCGAAGATTCCAATGGTTTAGTTGGTCCTGAAGCAACGTTAGAGGTTACTATGCCTAGAAACAAAGCAATTATATCACAATTCCAATGGCTCCTACAGAGTCATCCAACTCTCTTCTCGATGCTACGGCTGTTATTACAACGAGTAGGACTGCAATAAACTTTAATCTAACAAATATCTTCTTATTTTTCTTAGCTGTGAAAGTAGATTAGTGCTGGGTGTAGGCTGTATGCCTCGTTAAGACACCTAAAAATATTGAATTTTTTCTATTTTTAGAAGACAGAAGAACCTCAATAGATCTAATATTCTAAGATTCACTAATTATATTTCTCATTTGTTCGTGGAATAGTTCTGCATCTTTTATCGCTTGATGCGCCTCATCATCAGAGATCAGCACATCTAATGCATAAAGTGTGTTATGTCGGTTTCTTCTATATGTATCGAGTTGATTAGATAGTCTCCTTAAATTTGGATATGTCTCTCTCAAATATGAAACAACACAAATATGACTTCTTTCTTTGACGCCGTCTCTAAATAATAATCCTCTTGCAGCATGAAACATTGCAGTATATGAACAGAAAATTACTAAGTTGTAATTATTCATTTTAAGATTATCTTTTGCATCTTGAATATAAGAGAGACTTGCATCTAACGATTTTATTGCATATTGTTTTGATGCCTTCATTTTTTTTAATAAACCTTCTTTGAAACAGTCATTTAGTTTCACGGTAAACCACTTCCATGTAGCACAATATGATTTTCAAGTATTGACTCATAGAATATTTTATCTTTATCTTTTAGTTTCTGCCATTCTGAAATGGTCATGGTTTGAATTGAAATTGTTTTTCGTAATTTCTGCTCCAATTCTTGTATAATCCGGGTAAATGGTTTTTTGTTATTTTTTATAATGAGTAGATCTATATCGCTTTTTGTGTCATTTTCGCCGTTTGCATGTGAACCGTATAGAATTAGTGAGATAATGGTATCGTCGGTCTTTAAAAATTGGTCAATAAGTTTGTATTGTTCAAATTCAAGAAGCGTATTAACGATTTTCAATTGCTTTACTAATTCAAATTCATTATTTAATCTATAGAGATGGACATTTCCAACGATTTCTTTAATGAGTATGTTGTCTTTATGAATATTTCTTAGAAATGTATTTACAGTTCCTGATCCGATTCCTGTTTTTCTAGATATTTCTTTTGTGTAGAAACCTTTATCAGGATTTTTAAGAAAAATCTGAAGTAGTTTCCAGTCTTTGTATTTTTCAAACATTTCATCAATATGCATGGTCAACAAAACTATCGTTCTATATATAAAACTATCGTTCATTAAATAGAACTATTAATCGAGCGCTTGGTGTAGGCCGTAAGTCTCCTTCTGATTTTTACAGTAGCTTTTCGATTTTGTCCAATTGTTTTCTTTTTATAAGCTCTAAGATATGGTCAGCGCTTCTTTGGACAACGCCTGTTAGTCTTCCAGACATACTTTTAGGCTGGATTCCAATAAAAATTATGTTCTTTACATATTGTTCAAGATAGTTTATTATAACTGAAATAGGTATACCATGTGTACTTATATGCATAACTCCAATTTTTTCTTTTGAAACAATCCTAACTTCTCCAGGGGGAAGTCCCATTTCAGCGGCATCGATAATGATTAGTTTCTTTGGATCATATTTTTTAACTATAGACGTATAGTTTTCAGGTACTACTCCACAGTCCAATACGTTTGTTCCTTCTTCTTTTAGCTTATCTGCAATATATGGCCCTACTGCATCATCACCGCCATCTCTGTTACCAATGCACATTATAAGAAAATCCATCTCAAAGCTCTATCAAACTAAAAATAGATAAACGTTATGTCTAAAATATCAGATCTTTTTCATTATTCCCTTAGCAGCAATTAGCCCTGTAGCCGCAGATGCGACAATTCCTCGGGAAAGACCTGCTCCATCACCAGCGACAAAGAAATTTGGTATATTTGTTTCTAGATTATTATTTACAATAAAACGCATGGAATAAAATTTAATTTCAGGTGCATATAAAAGCGTAGAATCTGAATTGACACCAGGTATAATTTTATCTAGTTGCTCCAGCCCTTCAATAACATTAGTTACAATACGATGGGGCATTGCCATTGATATATCACCCGGAGTTGAATTCATTAAAGTGGGCTTAACATAAGATTTTTGAATTCTACTTTCAGTAGACCGCCGGCCACTCCTTAAATCCTCTAATCTCTGAATAATAGGCATCTTTCCACCTATTGTTGTCGCAAGCTTTGCAATTGAAATACCATACTCTGTTGTGTTTTCAACTGGTTTTGTAAGTTCAATATTAGTCAAAAACGCAAAATTTGTATTTTCCGATTTTATGGAATTACTTGAATGACCATTTACACCAATATATTCGCCATAGTCTTCCATAACTACAAAACCATTTGGGCAAGTACAAAAAGTTCTTACAAAATCATCATAGGTTTTTGTATACATATGAAATTTTGGGTCCCATGCATACTCAGTAATATTTTTCATGATAACCGCAGGGGTTTCCACACGCACTCCAATATCAATAGGTGCAAATCTTGTTTGAATTCCTAACCTTTTAGCTTCGGATGCTAGCCAATCTGCTCCAGCCCGACCTGTTGCAGTAAGAACATATCTTGTTTCGATTGTTTTATTTTCATCAAGCAATAACTCAAATCCCGTATCTTTACAATTTATTTGTTTTACTTTGGTATTCAACCAAAAACTTACGCCTTTCCGTTCTAAATAATTTTTTATGGAAGAAACAACAAAAGGAAGTAAATCTGACCCGATATGACGTTGAGGAATGGGTATAAATTCAATACCGTGAGCAGCAGCAGTCTTTTCCATTTCAAAGGAGGTTTTACCATAGAGTTTTTTTGAGGCTCCATGGTTTAAAAAAATCTCATCAATTTTTTCAATTAGATTATCTGCTTCCTGTTTTGAGACAAACTCCTCAAGATTTCCTCCAACATCTGATTTTAAGTTTAATTTACCATCAGAGAGCCCACCTGCTCCACCCAAACCACATAAAATATTGCATGGTTTACATTTCATGCATCTTGTATAATTAGATACTAATGGACATTTTCTATCACTAATATCTTTTCCTTTATCAATTACAGCAATTTTTAAAGATGTAACATTAGCAAGTTCATATGCAGCAAAAAGACCCGCGGGGCCGGCGCCTATTATAATTACATCCAAATTCAAGCAATTACACAAATAATAATTTCTATAAAAAAGTTGTGAAGAAAAAATGTTTTTTTAACCTTCAAATTCTACAACCGAGTAAATATTCTCACCTTTTAACTTATCTCGCCCTTTTAAATCAATTAATTCAACAATAAATGCACACTCAACGAGCTCTCCACCAAGTTTTTTTACTAAATTTCTCGCTGCAGAAGCAGTTCCGGCAGTTGCTATTAAATCATCGACAATTAATATCTTGTCACCTTTAGTTATTGCATCTTTATGTATCTCTATCTTATCAGTGCCATATTCCAATGTGTATTCTTCAGATTCACATTCTGCAGGTAGTTTACCCGGTTTTCTAATTGGGACAAATCCACATCCTAAAAGATATGCTAAGGGAGCTCCAAAAATAAAACCACGTGACTCAATTCCTATTACCTTGTCAATTTTTTTATCTTTGTATCTTTTAAATAATAAATCGATGGTCTCCTTAAAACCTTCAGGGTCTTTCAAAAGAGTTGTAATATCTCGAAACATAATTCCTTCTTTGGGCCAATGGGGTACAGTTCTAATTTTTGATTTGATAGATTCAGTCATTTTCTCACCTGCAAATAAGCATTATTATGGAAAGCAAAAAGCTTTTTTAGTTATTTCTATTCGTTAAGTCTATGTCTATTAAAATAGGAATTATTGGCGGTAGTGGTCTTTACAAAATGGGAATAATAGATGATACTGAAGAAATCGATATCAACACTCCCTTTGGTAAACCTTCAGATAAAATAACTCTTGGTAAAATAAGTGGTGTTGACGTAGCATTTTTACCTAGGCATGGCAGAGGTCATGCAATTGCACCTCACAAGATAAACTACAGGGCAAATGTATTTGCAATGAAAGAATGTGGTGTGGAATATCTTGTTTCAACTGCCGCAGTTGGGAGTCTTAAAAAGGAGATAAAACCCTGTGATTTTGTTATTGCAAATCAGTTAATTGATAGAACAGCAAAAAGAATTACAACATTTTTTGAGGATGGGATTGTAGCTCACGTTGGTTTTGCAGATCCCTTTTGTAAGACTTTGTCGGATATTGCTTTTAAGACGGTTAAAGAAGAAGACATTGATGTACACTGTGGGACCTATATTTGCATGGAAGGTCCACAGTTTTCGACAAGAGCTGAATCAAACTTGTACTGCAGTTGGAACATTGATGTTATAGGAATGACACTAGCACCAGAAGCAAAACTAGCTAGAGAAGCAGAAATGTGTTTATGCGGGATTCTGACAGTTACAGATTATGATTGTTGGCATGAAGGAGAGGAAGATGTATGTGTTGCATCTGTAGTTGAAAACCTGAAAAAGAATGACAAAAACATGGCTAATATCATAAAAAGACTGATTCCAAAAATCAAATATAAAAGAACCTGTGAGTGTCATAATGCTTTGGAATGTGCCGTAATTACATCGCCAGAACTTATTGAAAAAAATGTTAATCCTCAGGTCAGCAGAGTTTTGTTAAAGAGGTTTAATTAAAACTTCTATTTTGCTGTCCATTTTTTCCTTTCATATTCAAATATTAAAAACCCTGAAAATGTTAAAACAACAAATAATATTGCCACCGATAACAGCCAAAACAACTCTTGGATGACTCCAGAAATTCCAATTGACCAGCATCGAATACAAAGAAAGATATAACCAATTCCAACGATTACAAGAGACAACAAAAATGACCTTTTTTTATTCATTTTTTTGTAGAAATTTCTTTCAACTAATTCATGGTCTGTCTGCATCCCATCACTCTATAACTAAGTATTTATCTCGTATTAATTTTTTTGGAGATACTTTTCTTTATATTTATCGCAGAAAAAAGAAACAATAATAGCCATATCGTCCCTGAGAAAAATTCTGCAACAAATGAAACTATCATGTTAAGAGTAAAAAATGTAACTCCAAGAATATATAACCCAATTGTTGTAAGCCCTGCTGTATAAATATTGAGTATAGTTTTACCACGCCAAGTATCTTTTAGTTGTGGTAGAAGTATGAACCCGAATAGTATGCTGACAATTGCTATTACATAGTCTTGCCACATGTGTCCCCAAGGAACCATAGGTTATAAATAAAACTTATGCATCGCATGAGAGGAAAATGGTAGAAAAAATCAAGCTTGCACAAGGTGCAGGCGGGCAGATGATGGACAAACTTATCAAAGATAAGATTCTGAAGTATTTTACAAAAACATCAGTATCTGCAGAAATTCCACTCTCAATGCTAGATGATTCTGCTGTAATTGATGATATCGTGTTTTCAACTGATTCTCATACAGTTCAACCAATTATTTTTCCGGGTGGGGATCTTGGTTCTCTTGCTGTTGCTGGTACAGTTAATGATATCTCTGTTATGGGTGCAAAACCAATTGCTCTTTCAGCTGGTTTCATCATCGAAGAAGGCCTGTCTTCAGAGACTTTTGAAACAATTGTTAAAAGCATGAGTAAAGTAGCTAGCGATGCAGATGTTCCAATTGTTACAGGTGATACAAAGGTTGTAGAAAAAGGGGCGATACAAGAATTCATGATTAATACAAGCGGTATTGGAAAAAGAACTTCTCTTCTTGAAAAGAACATAAAGGAAGTTAAACAATATCGAAGCTTCAAGCAAAGATGGTTACTTGATTCAAACCTTGAAAAGGGTGATAAAATCATTCTTTCAGGTAACATTGGTGAGCATGGAATAGCTTTGATGTCATATAGAGAGGGTTATGGTTTTGAAACCGAAATTAAGTCTGATGTTGCCCCAATAAATAGACTAATGGAAAAAATTCTTTCTGTTGGTGGTGTTGTCTCTGCAAAAGACCCAACACGTGGAGGGCTAGCAAATACAGTGAATGAGTTTAGTGAAAAATCAAAAATTGGGATTGTCCTTGATGAAGAGGTAGTTCCTATCCCTAAAGGCGTTAGATCTGCATGTGATCTGCTTGGTATTGATCCCCTTGAAATTGGTAATGAAGGTAAAGTAGTAATTGGCGTTGTAAAAGAGAAGGCAAATGATGTTCTAGCAGAAATTAAGAAGCACCCTCTTGGTAAAAACGCAGCGATTATTGGCAAAGCAACAGACAAAATTAAGGGTGTAGTGTTGAAAACAACTGTCGGTGGTAAAAGAAATCTTCGCAAGCCTATTGGGGATCCTGTTCCACGGATATGTTGATATCTAGCGATAAATCCGTAAATTTTTAAATAGTATATATGATTACCAGGAACAGAACTTTTTAGGTTCTTGGAGGCAACATTTTATGACAAAAGGTCTTTCAAAATCTTTTAAGAAAGCACTGTGGGTTTATCATTGCAATTCCGGCTCGTGTAATGGATGTGACATTGAAATCATTGCAGCGCTCTGCCCCAGATATGATGTGGAGCGTTTTGGCATTAAGCTTGTTGGATCGCCGCGTCATGCTGACGCATTGTTGATTACCGGTCCGGTGACTAGACAGATGGAGGATAAGGTTAAACGAGTGTTTGAACAAATGCCAGACCCAAAGGCAGTCATTTGTGTTGGCAATTGTGGAAATACTGGCGATGTTTTTTATGAATCATATAACCTAGTCGGTCCAATTGATAATATTATTCCTGTTGATGTTCATGTGATTGGTTGCCCACCACGACCAGAGGCGATTATAATGGCGGTTGCAAAAGCGTGGACTAAACTTGAGACGTTGGAGGCAAAAAAATGACCGAGCAATTAACTCCTGAAAAACTTGTTAAATCTTTCAAAGACGAATTCAAAACAAAAATTAAAGAATCTCGCATCGAAAAACATATTGCAGGATCTAAGAAAACTGAATTTATTCATATCTGGTTAAAAGTGGATAAAAGTATTTTTAAAAATGTTATCAAACACATTTTCAAACTCGAAAAATACCCACACCTTGCCGTTGTTTCAGGATATGAAATGGGCAAGACAATCGACCTGGTGTATCACTTCTCTATCTACTACGGTGAACGAGCAAAAGAAATCTCTCTCAACATAACGGTTGAACTTCCGAAACCTAATCCAGTGATTGAGACAATCACCGATCTTATCCCTGGGGCCCTTATCACCGAGCAGGAGAAACAAGAGATGCTTGGAATAAAAGTCAAGGGCATTCCAAAAGACGAGAGAGTATTCATATCAGATGATTTCCCAAAAGGCATCTATCCCTGGCGTAAGGATAAAACTGGACCAGAAAAAATGGTTAGAAATTTACATGAGGTGAAAAAATGAGCCCTGAAGCAACAACAAAAACTACTTATCGATTGCCAATCGGCCCCATACATCCTGCTCTAAAGGAGCCTGTGGCATTTGAGTTTGAAATTGATGGGGAAAGAATTGTAGATGTCCGTGTCTCTTTGGGTCAGGTTCACAGATCTGTTGAATGGGCAGGAATGAGACGAAATCCAATTCAAATTCTCTATTTGGCTGAGAGAATCTGTGGCATTTGTTCTTATTGCCATCCTATGGCATTTGCTTTAGCTGTTGAAAACATTGCGGATATTGAGGTTCCTGAACGAGCTGAATATTTACGTGTTATACAGGCAGAGCTTGAGAGAATTTGTTCGCATATTTTATGGGCGGGTGTTGCAGCACACGAGATAGGATTTGACTCAGTATTATTCTTAACCTGGCAAATGCGAGAGAAGGTGCTAGACCTCACAGAATATTTGACCGGTAATCGTATCACAAAAGCAATAACAATGATTGGTGGAGTGCGCAGGGATATCACAAAAGATATGGTTCCAAAGGTTACTGAGGCATTGAATTATTTCAAAGACAACTTTGAAAAACTTCGGCACATCTTCTTAGATGATAAAACATTCAAGATGCGAAGCCAAGGCGTTGGTATTCTCACCAAAGAAGATGCATTGCAACTATGTGCATGTGGACCGACTACTCGTGCATCTGGTGTTAAAAAAGATGTACGTCTGGATCAACCGTACTTTGCTTATGGTGATCTCGATTTCGACTATGTAACCCCTGACATTCTTACTGGAGAGGTAAACGGTGATGTGTATGACAGAATTATTGTTCGTCTGTTGGAAGTTAAGCAATCTATTGAGCTAATCGAGCAATGTCTTGATCTAATGCCTGCAGGGGATATCGTTTCAGAACCTAAGATTGCAAAACTACTTGCAACACTTAAGAAGGTCAAAGGCGAAGGCATAGGACGAATGGAAGCACCTCGGGGAGAAGTAATTCATTACGTTAAACTTGATGAAAACGAACACCCATATTGCTGGAAGGTTCGCGCTCCTACATATAACAATATTCTCCCATGGATACCTATGTTAAGAGGTGAGCAGATAGCTGATATTCCAATTGTTGCAGCTTCAACTGATCCATGTATGTCCTGTACAAACAGAGTTGCAATCGTTGATTCTGGTAAAAAATATGAGCTAAACCGGGAAGAACTTCACAAAATGAGTGTTGAAAAAACAAGGAGGTTGATGAAATGAGATTTTCAATGTTACCTCAAGTGTTCTTTCAGATGTTTAAAAAACCATTTACCAATAAATTCCCAGCTAAATATATACCATCTTCGACAACCAAGTTTTTAGAGGATGTTGGGGCGGGTAGAGTAAAGATCATTCCTCCTGTTGAAACGCCAATAGACTTCCGTGGAAAAATCCAATATGACTCAGAAAAATGCATAGGATGTAAACTATGTATTAAGGTTTGTCCCACTGAAGCTATCGAATATAAAGAAAAAGAAAAGAAAATCAAGATTTACCTTGCGCGGTGTTGTTTTTGTTCCCAATGTAATGATGTTTGTCCAACTAATTGTCTCAGTATGGGTAATGAGTTCTTACTTGCTGACACTGACAAGTATTCCAAGGATCTAATCGTTGAGTAATGGTAAGATTTGATGAAACTTATCTTTAAAGGAATTGTCCAAGGAGTTGGTTTTCGGCCGACTATTTATCGAATAGCAAAACAGCTTGGTCTAAATGGATATGTTTTGAATAAAGGCTCTGAAGTAGAGGTAATCATTAACAAAAAGAAAGATGAGTTTATCAAGCAAGTTAAAGAACATCTTCCTTCAATTGCAAACATAACAGAAATAATTGAAGAAAAAGATGATAGAAACTTTGATAATTTTCAAATACTACATAGTGAAAAAGGAGAAAGAGAATCCTTAATTCCACCTGATGTTGGTATTTGTAAAGATTGTTTAATTGAGCTTTTTGATGAAGGCGATAAAAGGTATTTGTTTCCTTTTACAAATTGTACAGTTTGTGGTGCAAGATACAGTCTTGTAAAAGACGTTCCTTATGATAGAGAAAGAACTGCAATGGGAGATTTTAAACTCTGTGAATCTTGTGAAAAAGAATACAAATCTCCATTAAATCGACGTTACCATGCACAAACAATTTCATGCCCGATTTGTGGACCAAAGTATAAATTGTTTGATAAAGATAAGAAGTACCTTGGAGAAAAACAGGCGATTAAAAGATTTGCACGTCAAATTGACACAGGAAAAATTGGTGTTATAAAATCCTGGGGCGGTATGCATCTTTGTTGTAATATTTCTGAAATTAGTCGATTTAGACCGTGGTATGGCCGTCCACAAAAACCTTTTGCGCTGATGGTTAAGGACATTGAAACTGCAAAAAAATATGCTGAGATAACAGAAGATGAGAGAAAAATATTACTTTCAAAAAGTAGACCAATTGTTTTAGCTAATAAGATTGGTGCTGAAGAAGCATCTCCGGGATTAAATACGATTGGGCTGTTTTTGCCTTACACTGGCTTGCATCATTTTCTTTTTTCATATTTAAAATCAGATGCACTTGTGATGACGTCCTCAAATGTGCCTGGCGAGGCAATGATTACTACAGATGAAGAAGCGTTTTCTATTGATGCAGATATTTATCTTTTACATAATCGAAGTATTCCAAATAGGGTTGATGACTCTGTAGTAAGGGTGTGGAATGGAAATACTTTTTTTATTAGAAAATCTAGAGGGTATGTTCCAGAGCCTATTGCTGTAAACTATACCAAGAGGATTTTAAGTGTTGGCGCTGGTGAAAATATAACTGGTGCAATTTCCCACGATAAATTTGTATATGCAACTCAGTACATTGGTAATTCAAAATACTATTCTACCCTAGAATTCTTAGAGGAAAGTTTACGTCACTTGATGAAACTTACCTCAAAGGAACAAAAAATTGATGCTGTTGTTCAGGATTTACACCCAGGTTACGATTCAAGAAAAGTTGCAGAAAAGTTCTCTGATGAATATTCGGCACCCCTTTTTGATGTCCAGCATCACTGGGCTCATGCAGCGTCACTTTTAGTAGACAACAATATTGATGAAAGCGTAGTATTAACACTTGATGGGCTCGGTTATGGCAGTGATGGATCTTTCTGGGGGGGCGAAGTCCTTGTTTCTGACTTTAAAGATTTTGAACGAGTAGGACATCTTGAAGATATTCCATTATTAGGTGGTGATCAGGCTTCACGTGATCCACGAAGACTTGTTTTTGCAATTTTTAAGAAATTTGGTGAGGAGAAATATTTCATGGATAATGAGGCAATGATACTTTCTAAAATGATGGATAAAGCACCCCGATCCAGTAGCTTTGGTAGAATTCTTGATGCACTTTCTTGTTATCTAAATATTTGCACAAAACGAACTTATGACGGCGAGCCTGCAATGAAGCTGGAAAAATATCTGGCAAATGGCAAACCAACTTATTCTTTTGATGCTGAAGTGAAGAATGGTACAATCGGCACTGTCGATCTCTTCAGACAGCTTGATGAGACGATAGATAAACCTCTTACTGAAAAGGATAAAGCAAATTATGTTCATTCTATGGTAAAAATAGTTATTGATAAACTTTCAGATATCGCAATTGTACATGCGGAAAGAAGAGATATTAAAACCATTGGTTTAACCGGAGGAATTTCCTATAATATTCCCATTACAGAAATGGTTGAAAAACAAGTTAATAAAACAGATTTGAAACTGATTGTTCATAACAGTGTCCCTAATGGAGATGGTGGTATTGCAATTGGGCAAAATGCTATAATTGGTCATAAATTAATTTCTTAAATAACTAAAGCAACTTTTAATAATGAATTTCTTATCGTTGATGTGATATGGGTAAAACAAGAGATTTAATTCAAATTCTAATAATTGTTATAATTGGGATGTTTATACCATTCCTTGGTTCAATTTTAATAACTTTTGGATTAGACGTTACAAAACTAGATGATTTACTAAAAGTGGGTTCAACGTTTGGCTGGTTTTTATTAATCTTTGGAGTCGAACTTGGTGTTGTATATCTTTACTATCATATAACAAACAAAATTGCAGATAAAAAATTAGATAATTACAAGCCAAAATGATATAACTAGTTATTATGTTATATGGACAAAAATAGCGGAGGTAATAATTATGTCATTAGGTTGTGCAACATGTTGCGTTTGTGGGGAAGAACACGGTTTAGACGATATTGAACATATTGAAACAAAAGGAGAGACAAGAAAAATCTGTAAAGGGTGTGCAACAGCAATAAAAGGAATTATTTAAATCTTTTTTCTATTCAATTTTTGTTTTATTTTTTCACTTGTTAATTCTCTTATTGCATCAGATGCAATCCATCTGGCACTTTTTGAATCAACTTTTTGAATTTCTCTTGCGATTTCAATTGCTTTCTTATTCATTGTAATATTTCTCTTCCCTATATTTCTTAATGCCCAATTTACTGCTTTTTTCACATAATTACGCTCGTCAGTTGACTCTTTTTTTATTAGTGTCAAAAATTCCTCAAATTTTGAGTCATCCTCTTTTTTATCATGAACTGCTAACCAAGCCATTATTGAAAATCCTGCTCTTTTTTGAAATTCTTCTGTTCTTTGAGTCCATTCTTTTGCTTTTTTATATGCAAAAGGTGTTTTATCAAAAAAATGACCACAACAGTGATCGCATATGTCCCAAGAATCAAAATCATTAACCCATTTGTCTACCTGATCTTCAGATACGTTTTCTGGATTTTCAATACATGCAGCAACCATTCTAGCATCACGGATGCCAGAATTCCATAGTCTTACTGCAAGATCATGGTTTTTACCAATCGTTTTTGCGAAATTCCTAAGAGTTGTTACAGAATTTCCGAGATTATTCTCTGTTTTTATTCCAAAACGTCCCATTCCTTCAATGTTTTTTGGGTCGCCCATTTTTTTTAATTGCTCTATAACTTCGTTATAATTCATGTTAAACAAACCAAATTTTCTGACTGATTTTTATTTCTCTGAATACCGATACTCAATATTACAGCACCCCTCGATACTTACCATACAAGGACCAACAGGTGTCTCTGGGGTACAGGCCTGTCCAAATAATGGGCATTCAAATGGCGATGCTAATCCTCTAAGTAACTCCCCGCATTTACATCCTTCAGGCTCCATGAGCTCTTTGTCTTTAAGTTCTTCTAATTCAATTTCATATTTCTTACGGGCATCATATTTCTCAAAATCATCACGTAACGTCAGTCCTGATTTAGGAATAACAGGGAAACCTCGCCATTTTATATCCATCGGCTTAAAGACTTTTTTTATTACCTGTTTAGCTTTGATATTCCCATTCTCATGGACTACACGGGTGTACTCATTTTCAACAGAAGCTTCATCTTTTTCAATCTGCTGAACTAGCATCCATGCTCCCATTAAAAGATCAATCGGCTCAAAACCTGTAATAACTTGTGGAACATGATAATCTTTAGAAAGAAATTCATAAGGTTTAGTTCCAATAATTGTGGAAACATGACCTGGTTCAATTAAACCGTTTATCTTTATCTCGCCCATTTTAATAATTGCCCTTAAAGCCTCAGGTATCGTTCTATGACAACATAGAATTGAAAAGTTACTAGGAGGGTCCCTTAGTAAAACAGAAGCAGTTGTAGGTGCTGTGGTTTCAAAACCAACAGCCATGAAAACAACATCTAAATCTTTGTTATTTTTAGCAATATCAACTGCGTCTTCTATACCATATACAGTTCGAACATCACATCCTTCTTCCTTCATGCTGCGTAAGGATTGTGTTTCGCCGGGGACATTAATCATATCCCCAAAAGATGTAACAGTTTTGCCTTTTCTAGCAAGCAAAAGCATCTCTTCAATTTCCATTGGGGTTGTAACACAAACTGGACAGCCGGGTCCTTGCCCAATTTCTATGCCACAATTTCTAAGCAATACATCAAGGCCATGTTTAACCAGAGTATCTTGATGTGTACCACATACATGCATAAATTTAAGTTTAACATCTGATTTTTTTATCTTTGAGACGATATCTTGAGCCAGCTTTCTATCCTTCAGTGAAAACACTAAGTCCCCTCCTCACTAGAAAGCATTTCTCTGAATAGATCAAGGGTTTCCTGCGCTTCTTTTTCATTAAGCACTTCTATTGCAAAACCAGCATGAACAAGGACATAACCGCCAACTTTTACTTCTACAAGAGTAACATTAACTTTACGTTTGGTTCCATCTCCGTAATCGACGGCTGCATGTTCTTTATTCTTGTCAATTTCTATTATTTTACCAGGTATTGCTAGACACACAACTTTGCGTTTATCTTCTAATGTATTATAAATTTTCTCTCAAGTTAAACAGTTAAAGCTATATATAACGACATGTTTAGACCGCTAAATCTACAAAAAGGTCGGAGAATATATGAAAGAATTAGAAAAAACATCATCTGTCTGTCCGGCATGTTTTCAGGAGGGGAAAATCCAGAAAATAGATGCTAAAATTATTGAGCAAGATGGAAAAGTATACATTAGCAAAGAATGCAAAGAACATGGTTCTTTTAAAGATATCTATTTTTCGGATGCTGACCTCTATAAAAAATGGATGAAATATAAAGTTACAGGAAATCCTGCCCCTGATGTTAAAACAAAAATATTTGATGAACCCGCACTTTATGATGAGCACAAATCCCAGAGTGTTCTTACGAACCTTTTACTCACCAATAGATGTAATTTAAGATGTAGTTATTGTTTCATGAATGCTGGGGCCGCTGGAAAGGTCTACGAGCCGACGTTAGATCAAATTAGAGATTTAATGATTCAAGCAAGAAACGAACGACCCATGGGGTCTAAAGCACTTCAGCTAACCGGTGGTGAACCCACTATTAGAGATGACCTAATCGATATTATAAATATGGCAAAAGAAGTTGGTTTTTCTCACGTTCAAGTTAACACTAATGGTTTGAGACTTGCTGATAGCGCTGAATATTGTAAACAGCTTAAAGAAGCAAAAGTCAACACTATTTATATGAGTTTTGATGGAGTTACAAAAGAGACCAATCCATGGATCGAACAAAACAAAAAAGCCATAGAGAATCTAAGGAAAATAGGCCTAAAAATAGTCCTAGTGCCTGTTTTAATTGGAGATAAAAATCTTCACGAAGCAGGTAAAATAGTTCGATTTGCTTTGGACAATATGGATATAATCCGAGGAATTAACTTCCAACCCGTTTCGTTTTGTGGAAGAATTACAAAAATTAAAGATGAAAAGCGAGAAAAACAGCGGGTGGACTATGTTAAAATGATGGAATCCCTAGAAAAAGAATTCGATGGTCAGATATCAAGAGACGATTTCTTTCCTGTTCCATTTGTATTTCCAATTTCAAAACTCATTGAATTGTTAAAAGGAGAAACTCAGGTTGAGTTCACTGCTCATCCTGGTTGTGGGGGTGCCACATATATCTTTATGGACGATGGAAAAGCTATACCTGTGACACGATTCATTAATGTAAATGGATTACTTAATTTCATTGAAAAGGAAAGTAAAATCAAAGGCCCCCTAAAAAAATTAAGAATTGCTTCAGCTTTCTTAAAAAACATTGATAACTTTGTAGATTATGAAAAAGCACCAAAGGGTTTTAACTTAAAAAAACTCTTGAAAGATGCGGCAATAGGTGGGAGTTATGATTCCTTACGTGAATTCCATTACAAGAGTTTGTTTATTGGATCTATGTGGTTCCAGGATGCTTTTAATCTTAATGTCGATCGCCTTGAGCGTTGCGTCATTCATTATACGACGCTTGAGGGAATCGTGCCATTCTGTACATATAATGGTCTTGGCATCGGAAATAAAATCCGTGATAAATACTCTGTTTCAATTAAAGAATGGGAGAAACAAACTGGCAAGAAAATCAAAGATGATCTAAGAAAAGATGTTCCATTAACATAGATATAACTTATCAATTTTTAATGGTGAAACAATGTCGTTACTAGCCACATTATTAGTACCCCACAAATGAAAATTAACATTGTCGCCATAGATTTTTTTATATCAAGTTCTTTCTTTATTTCAGGAACTAAATCTGTGGCTGCTATGTATAAAAGCACCTGCTGCAAAGGGCAATAAGAATACAACAGCTTGCTCAACATTTTTAGATATAAAATACCCAACAATTCCAGCTGCAACAATTGTCAGGGCAACCATGAAATTCAGAGCTATAGCCTTTTTCTTTTCAAAACCACCATAGATTAAAACACCAAAATCACCTATTTCTTATGGAATCTCATGTGCAGCAATTGCAAAGGCTGTTGTAATACCAAGTTATGTTGACGCGATAAAACTTGCTGATATGATCATTGGAAAATGTCTCTGAAGATTACGGGCAGTAGGGATAATAAAATCTGATATTAGATAACCATCATTCATTAGTCTGTTTAACAGTTTAATACCGTTCTGTCGTAGGATGTGATTTCCTTGTAATCTATGTCCTTTTAACTCTCTTGTAAAATTAGATACTGTGCCAATATTCAATCCATATCTCTGTGCGGCTTCTGCTTTTGTATGTCCTTCTTTAATTGCTTCAATCACTTTATTTTTTGTTTCAACAGGGATTTTTCTTGATTGGTAAAGATATTTACATCTATTATAGCTTGTAGAACGATGTGCACCAAATTTTTCAGCTAATTCTTTGATTTCAACTCATTCTTCTATGAGATTAGCAATCCTTTCACAATCTTCTTTTGTAAGTTTCGCTTTTATCATCAATTGAAAAAGCGAAATTGATAGTATTTAAAGATAATGAAAAATAAAAAAATGTATAGTTATAAAGAATGTTAAAGGAAATAAAAATTATTTCCGTCTCTACCTAAAGTAAAGGGTTCCGTAGCAATATCAACAGTAAAACTAGTTTCGTCAAAGTTCATGCTTCTAAAAGCCGCGTATACATCCATGGTTCCTTCTTCGATATTTGACCACCCTATTTCCTGATAGTCTTCTGGAGCAATATCATTTAGCCAACTTTCCCATGTTTTTTCATCATCTCCCCATATCTCTAAATAAGTATTATTCTCATATAATGTTATTTTATATTCCCAGGCATGGTGTTCTCCTTTCGCGTCATCCCATACTGCTGAGCCCCAATTATTTGGGTTAGGTACAGGTAAATAGCCTTCCCAACTTCCAACGTGAAATAAAGGTACATAAATATCGCCCATACATACATCACCAGGAAACGTCACATCTGCTCTCCAAGAAAATGTTATTGATAAAGGTTCTTCTTGATTTATTTCTCCTCTACAGTAAAGCGTTCCACAAGATTCTTCACTCTCTGAAGAAGGCGGCTCTGTACCACTAAGTGGTATTAATACTGACTCTACCACAGAAATTTTTTGTTCTGCTATTATTTGTTCATTACATCCACTTAATCCAACAGCCAATAGCAAAATAGTTATCCCAATTATCAACAGTTTTTTCCTCATTTTCCTCCTCAAACCACAATATCATAACATCTTTTTCTTTAAAAAACCAATCCCAAGGTTTGTTCATAATTCTATTTTACCTTCTTTGTTACAAATTTTAATTCTATTTATATGGAATTAAACATAACAGCTTAAGTGTGTCCTCTGCAGTGTTTATAAACTGATGCCATTCCATAGAAGGAACAAATATTACATCTCCTTGTTTAAACGGTTTTTCATTGATTTTATCTCGGGTAACACCATTTCCTTCAAGGATAAATACTTCATGTTCCCAGTCGTGTTGATGCAATGGCGAGTGGCCATTTGGCTGTATCTCAAAAAGGCGCATAGCAAAATTTTCTGCTCCATCCTTTTTTGAAATGAGCCACCGTACTCTCAAATCTTTTATTCCTTCTTCATCTGGTTCTTCTAAATCAACTTCTGTATAATGTACCTGTTTCACAAGATCACCAACATCTTCCTTTTCTTTTAGGACGAATAGCCGTTCTACATAAAAGATTAATCTTATCATGCTGTAAGATATTCATGGTTACATATGAAAATCCTATCGTGGAATGTAAATGGAATACGTGCTGCTGATAGAAAAGGATTATTTGACTGGTTTAAAAAAGAGGCACCAGATGTTCTCTGTTTACAAGAGATTAAAGCCATGCCAGAACAAGTACCTCCACATCTGAGAAACACGCCGGGATATATCGTTAATTTTAATTCGGCAGAACGAAAAGGTTACAGTGGAGTAGCAACATTCACAAAAAAAAAGCCTATTAATGTGAAAAAAGGATTTGGAATTGAAAAATTTGATGTTGAAGGCAGAACTCTAATAACTGAATTTCCATCCTTTATATTGTTCAATATTTACTTTCCAAATGGTAAAAAAAACCAGGAGCGGCTAGATTACAAACTAGATTTTTATGATACATTCCTTGGCTATGCTGATAATCTAAAAGCAGAGGGGAAAAATATTGTAGTCTGTGGGGATTTTAATACTGCTCATAAAGAAATAGATCTTTCACGGCCTAAAGAAAACGGAAAAATATCTGGTTTTTTACCAATTGAACGGGCTTGGATAGATACGTTCATTGACCATGGATACGTAGACGCGTTTAGGCATTTTAATAAAGAACCAAATCAGTATTCTTGGTGGGATTTAAAATCTAGGGCGCGTGAAAGAAATGTCGGATGGAGAATAGACTACTTCTTTGTCAATAAAGAATTCATGTCACATGTCAAAAAAGCATTTATTCTACAGGATGTTATAGGTTCTGACCATTGTCCTGTTGGCATAGAAATTGAGGTTTAATTCTAGGGGAATATATATGAAAGAATCTCTCGATTTTATCTATAAAGAACAAAAAGAACTTTCAACATTTTCTAGAATAGCAGCACTCTTGGGCTGGGATCAAATGACATATATGCCAAAAATGGGTGCTTTGGAAAGATCTGAGCAAAGTGCACTGATATCAAAACTTGCTCATGAAAAAGTAATATCTGATGAATTCTGGAACCATATTCAAATCCTGTCTAATAACAAGGATAACTTATCTGAAAAAGATAAAGCAGTTATTGTTAGACTCGAAAAAGATGTTGAAAAATCACGAAAAATCCCTTCTGATTTTGTTGAAAAAATGTCAAAAACAACAACTCTTGCTTATCAAGCATGGGAAGAAGCTCGAGGCAAAAACAGTTTTAAAATATTTTCACCCCATCTTGAAAAAATTGTTGAACTTGAAAAGGAATATTGTGGTTATATCAACCTTCCAGGACCTCAATATAATACTCTCTTAGATGATTATGAAGAAGGGATGACTGTTGATATTTTGAAAAAAGAATTTTCTTATCTAAAAACAAACTTAGTTGAGATGCTTGAAAAAATAAAGTCAAGTCATATTTATAAAACCCAGAAAAAAATTGATATTAAAATTAACCAAGAAAATCAAAAAAAATTATGTCAAATAGTTTTTGAAAAAATGTTTCTTACAAATGATAAGGCTAGAATTGATATATCAACCCATCCGTTTACTACATCAATGGGAAGTGATGATGTAAGAATTACAACTAATTATGGAAGAGAAAATCCTTTGTTTTCGTTTTTTTCTACAGTCCATGAAGCAGGACATGCTCTTTATGAGCTGGAAATGCCAAGAAATGAATTTAAAGATACAGTTATATCAGATTCTCCTTCACTCGGGCTTCATGAATCTCAATCACGGTTCTGGGAAAATATGGTTGCAAGAAGTATATCATTTTGGAAGCATTTTTATCCTATCTTTCAAGAAGTCTCTGGCTTTAGAGAGTTAGATCTTGATAAATGGTGCAAACTAGTAAATCAAGTTAAACCGTCATTAATTAGAGTTGAGGCTGATGAGTTGACATATTGTCTTCATGTTATTTTGCGATTTGAACTTGAAGTTGATTTAATGGATGATAAACTACAAATTTCTGAGCTCCCAGAAATTTGGAATGAAAAGATGGATGAAATGTTGGGAGTCGTTCCCCAAAAAGATGTTGAAGGCGTTTTGCAAGATATGCATTGGAGCGGTGGAAGTATTGGCTATTTCCCAACCTATGCAATTGGAACTATATATTCATCACAAATTTACAAGAAAATTTCTGAAATAAATACAAATATGCAAAGTGAAATAGAACAAGGTAAATTTGAAAATGTTTTGAATTGGCTCAGAGAAAACATCCATAAATATGGGCGAATACTGAGTGCTGATGAAATTATCAAAAAAGCATGCGGTGAAGGTTTGAATTCTAAAGTGTTTGTAAATTATCTAAAAGATAAATACTACAATTTATATGACATTTAGTGGAGATGGTGTAGTGTCTCAATTAATATTAGTAAGACATGGGGAGTCACAATGGAATCTAGAGAACCGTTTTACAGGATGGATGGATGTCCCCCTATCAAAAAAAGGATTAGACGAAGCAATATCCGCAGGTAAAAAACTCAAAGATATTGAATTTGATAAGATGTATGTTTCACATATGCTAAGGGCTATTCAAACTCTTCATTATATTTTAATTGAGTCAAATAGCAAAAGAACACCCATCATTTATCATGAAGAAAAAAGAATCAATGACCGGGAGCATCATACCGGTGATCCTAACAGTGAAATCCCGATCTATATGTCTGTTGATTTAGCAGAGAGGTACTATGGAAACCTTCAAGGTCTAAATAAACAAAAAACTAGAGAAAAATACGGTGACAAACAAGTTCATCTATGGAGACGTGATTTTACTGTAAAACCGCCAGATGGTGAAAGCCTAAAGAATACTTGTGAACGTACAACCCCTTACTATAAAAAATATATTTTTAGAGATTTGCAAGAGGATAAAACTGTCCTAGTTTCTGCACATGGCAATAGTCTAAGAGCTATTACCATGTATGTTGAAAACATATCTGAACAAGAAATACCCAATGTTGAGATCCCAACTGGGATTCCTATTGTTTATACATTTGATGAAAATATGAAATTATTAGATAAGAAATTCTTGTAACCCTTAAAAATAAATACTACTTTTATATTGATTTACTTATTAAATGGGGTTTTTAATGGCTGATAAAACTGTTCAATGTCCAAAATGTAGTCAGAAAATTACTATTTCTGGTAATCCTGGTGAGATTATAAAAGCAACATGTCCTTCATGCGGGAATAAAGGAAGGGTTACCTTCAAAAAAATTGTTAAGAAGGATGATATAGCAATTGAGGTATCTAAACTTAGAAAAGTTTATGGCGATCTTGTTGCAGTAAATGATATCACGTTTTCAATTAGACGTGGGGAAGTGTTTGCATTTTTAGGCCCTAATGGGGCTGGTAAAACAACGACTGTTGAAATGATCGAATCTATTCGTCAACCTATGGGTGGAACAATCAAAATACTTGGAAAAGATATTAGTACATCATTTGACGATGTAAAAGAAAAAATAGGAATTCTTCCACAGGAGTTTCGCTCATTTGAAAGACTAACAGTAAAAGAAACTTTAGAATTTTTTTCTAAACTATATAAGAAACGAGCTAGTATCAATGTTATTATTGATGCTATGGATTTAAGGGATCAGAAAAATAAATTGTACATGGATTTATCTGGTGGTCTTAAACAACGTGTTGGTGTTGCTATTGCTCTTGTTAATGATCCTGAGATTGTTTTCCTTGATGAACCAACTACAGGTCTTGATCCAAAGGCGAGAAGAGAGGTTTGGGCGGTAATTGCCAGTTTACGCGACGAGGGGAAAACAGTATTTTTAACAACTCATTATATGGAGGAAGCTGAGTTTCTTGCCGATCATATTGCTATCATTCATAAGGGTAACATCATAGCGGAGGGCTCACTTGAAGAATTAATTAATAAGTATGGACAAGGAAGCATTCTTCACATTAAGAAATGTAAGACTAAAGATGCAGCCAGAATTTTAAAAGAAAATGGGTTTAATGTTAACACTAAAAATAATGGAGATATTGAGATCAAAATTGATTTTAAAGAACGAGTTCTTGAGATTCTGTCAATTCTTAGACATGAATGTATTGACTATGATAGCATTGACATCAGGTGCTCTAATCTCGAAGAAGTTTTTTTACATCTAACTGGCGCTAGACTTTCGGAGGAGGCATATGATGCTAGATAAAATCCTTGCAAGTTTCATCAGTGATTTAAAAACGTTTTATCGGAGTAAGGGTACACTTTTTTGGACTCTTGCTTTTCCTGTAATGCTAATTTTGATTTTTGGTGCTATATTTTCGGGGGTTGGAGATATTGAATATGAACTACATGTTCAAAATTTAGATGATTCTGAGCAGTCGCTGTCTCATCAATTTATACAAGCTTTAGAAAATACTGGTGTAATTAAAATTGTAAACGTTTCAAAAGATGCAGATATTGATTCCTATATGGATGAAAATGATATAAAACGTTTACTTGTAATTCCAGGGAATTATAGTGAGACTATTATTGCTTCACAATATCCTAATGTAACTGTTAGTGTAAATCTATCATTTCACTATGATCAAAGTGAACAACAGACTAATCAAGTTGTGAAAAATATTATCTCTAATGTTGTCCGTTCTATGAATATGGGGATTTCTGGTGGAACGGAAATAATTGGAATCGAAGATATTGAAACAATCAGTGGAGAGTTTAGTTTTATTGATTTTTTCTTACCTGGAATGATTGGTTTTACAATTATGCAAACCTGTATTTATGGAAGTATTGAGAGAAATACAAGACTCAGGAAAGACGGGATTCTTCGAAAATTACTTACTACTCCAATTACTAGATCTGAATGGATTCTTTCAAAGATGTTATTTCAGCTATTCTTATCTTTTCTTTCAGCTTTCTTAATAATTATGGTAGGTATTTTAGTCTACGGACTTAGTATTCATATTAATCTTTTAGTGATTATATTGATTGTGGCAACTAGTTTCTTATTTACTGGTCTAGGAATGTTGATTGGAAGATTTGTTAGAGACGAGGAATCCGCTGGTATGGCTGGAGGAGCAATTACTTTTCCAATGATGTTTCTAGCTGGAACCTTTTTCCCGCTTGAGCAGATGCCTGAGTTCTTGCAAACATTTGCAAAAATTCTTCCACTTTATTATGTAAATGAAGGTCTTCGAAATGCTATGATTTACTTGAAAACCGATGATGCTTTATTTCATTCAATAGTTGTTTTAATATTTGCTAGTGTGTTTTTCATTGCAGGGCTTTTACTTACAAAATGGAAGGAAGATTAAACATTAAATTTTTGAAAATACAATATTTTTGAAAAAATAGAAATTAATATATACTAATAAACGACAAATAATAATGTAGTGATTCATGTTATCAATTAACATGAAATAAAAAGAAGTGTGTAAAATGTTGATTGTAGGGCAGGTATCAAGCGAAGAAGAAAGACGTGAGTTACAATTAGTTGCTCAAGTTTTTACAGTAGAAAAAAGATTTAGGTATCTTGCCCGTATGCAGAGAAAAAAATAAAAAGTTTAGTTCTCTCCAGTTAAACTCTTAGTTCCAATCAGTGTTTTCGTATCGACTATACCCTTTAAGGATCTTATTTTTTTTATAACTACTTCACCAATCTCATCAATGCCTTCGCATTCTATTTTTACTAAGATGTCATACTCTCCAAACAAGGGATGAACCTCAGATACTTCAGGCATTTTGTTTAGAGCATCAAATACTTCTTTTTCATTTAATGGGCTTATTGATAAAAGTGCAAATCCTATTGCCATGAGATACTGAATGCTGGTCGTGTGTCTTATAATTTTCTTTTAATTTTATCTAACACTAACTTTTGAATCTAATTTGTTTTTAGCAAAAAATAAATATTAGTAATGCATTATGTTAACAATTAACCCGGAGGGATTTTATTGGAGGAAGAACCCAAGAATAGGTCAAGCATCACAAGTGTTGCAGAAAAAGAATTAAGTCTACTATGTAGACATGTAGATGTTTTAAAAACAGTGAAAGAACAGGGGCCTATTGGTATCATAAGACTATCTCAAATAACAGGACAGCCACAGCATATGATACGATATTCCTTAAGAACATTGGAAAAAGATGGCGTTATAACACCATCTTCTAATGGTGCTGTAGTTACTGATAAGGTATATGAAACATTAGGTACTCTAGAAGCAGCATTAGATGATTTAACTACTACTATGCAAGACCTTAAAAAGAAATTAAAATAAAATTAAATAATTTACAAAATAACGATTGACAAATTTACTTTTTATTTGTTATTTGGTAATAAATTGGAAATAAAGGTTATAAACCAGTTCTTTATAATCCAATACTAAATATCTGATAAAGAGGTGATAGCAATGATGAAGAGAGTAATAATACTAGGATTGATTGCATGCAGTTTATTGGGTGCTTCGACTTTTTCTGTAACTGCGGTAGATCAAATATCACATGTAGATAGTGAAAACGATTTGATGGATTATAATTTCCAGAGTGTTGATGATAATATTCCGGATATCGATATAAAAGAAGTTTCATGTGAAAAAAATGGAAAAGAAATTACATTGAGCTTAAAACTTGTTGACGAAGGCCAAATACAAGAAACAGATGAATATGCCTATATGATAGCTCTTACAACAGATATTGAAGAATATACTGCTCTTTATTCTCAGGGGGAATGTGAAGTCTCAGATTCGTCATTTAATATATTAGAAGATCCTGAGTATTCGATTGTTGATGGCAATGAATTTCAGGTTACATTTGATTTATCAAGTAGTGATGAAGACTGTGTAAGCATACTTGGGACGACCATATCTCCAGAATTTTTTATCGACATATGTCCTAATGAAGAATTTTTAAATGTAGATACTGGCGGTCCTTATACAGGGAAACCAGGTGAGCCTATTCAATTTTCAGGTAGTATAGAAGACTCTAGCTCTGATTATGAATGGTATTGGGATTTTGGTGATGGAGAAATATCAGAGGAAGAAAATCCAACCCACACTTATGATGAACCTGGAACATATGATGTTTCTGCTTATGTGTCAGATGGAGTTAATGAAGGAGTCGGTTCCACAACGGCTACAATAACTGCCAATGGCGGTACTAATAGTGGAGATGATAAGACTGATGATTCTGGGTCTGATTTAATCATGTTTATTGCGCTCATCGCAATAATAGCTGTAGCAGGCATTGCAGTTTTAATTTATGTTATTCGAAGATAAGATTCTCAATCTCTCCATTTTTTTATTTTTTATATTCAATTTATTCTAGTTAGTTATCTTTTTATTTAGATAGCATATGACTATTCTCAGAGGCTATCACATGGTGAAGAAGGATAATAAGAAAGACAAAGAGAGCAAATATGCTTATAAGAAGAAATCCGCATGGGAGATTCTTGCAAAAGATCAGATTAAAAAAGCATTTGATTTCTGTGAGGGTTATAAAAAATTCCTAGATGCTGCTAAAACAGAAAGGGAAGCTATACAACAAATAAATGAAATTGCAAAAAAAGGTAAGAAAAAAATCAAAGTAAACAAGGAAAAAGAAGCTGCAATAATTATCCCTGGTAAGAAAAAAATTAGTGAAGGCCTTCGTATTATAATATCTCACATAGATGCACCTAGACTTGATTTAAAACAAATCCCTTTATATGAAGATTCATCAAGCAATGTGGCTCTCCTTGAAACTCATTATTATGGTGGAATTAAAAAATTCCATTGGGTTACAATACCACTTGCATTACATGGTGTTGTTGTAAAAAAAGATGGTAAAAAAGTTACGTTTACTCTTGGCGAAAATGAATCTGATCCTATATTTGCTGTGCCTGATTTATTACCTCATCTTTCTTATAAGGTTCAAGCCATCAAAAAACTTGAGGATGCAATAACTGGTGAAAGCCTTGATGTTATGGTAGGCAGTCAGCCTGTAAAAGGCGAATTTAGCGACAAAATCAAAACAGCAATTCTTGATGAATTACATAAAAACTATGGAATAACCGAAGAAGATTTCATCTCAGCCGAACTTGAGGTAGTTCCAGCATATAAAGCAAGGGATATGGGTTTTGATAGATCACTTATTGGTGCGTATGGACAGGATGATAGAGCCTGTGCATATACCTCGCTCAAAGCAATTATGGATTTGAAAAACCCAGATCATACTGCAATATCATTGTATGTCGATAAAGAAGAAGTAGGAAGCGAAGGAAATACTACTGCTCAGGTTACGACGTTTTTGCGATCGATTATAAAAGAGCTCGACCCGAAAGCCGATGTAGATAGCGTAATGCTAAAATCAAAGGTTGTTTCAGCAGATGTAAACTCTGCTGTGACACCAAATTATACTGATGTTTTTGAACTAAAAAACGCATCGACCCTTGGAAATGGCATAGTTATGTCTAAATTCTCAGGCCATGGTGGTAAATACTCTGCAAATGATGCCTCGGCAGAATATGTTTCTGAGATTAGAACCATGCTTAACAAAGAAAAAATACCTTGGCAAACTGCGGAACTTGGAAAAGTTGATACTGGTGGTGGAGGAACCGTTGCAAAATACTTCTCAAGACTTGGTATGGAAGTAATTGACCTTGGGCCAGCTGTAATGAGTATGCATTCTCCATTTGAGGTTACAAGTAAGGTAGATATCTACTCCTCGTATCTTGCGTACAAGACGTTTCTTAAAAATTAGAGAATCTCTCTTTTATTTCTTCAAATTTCTCTCTAAAATTGCCATTTCTGCAATACTCAGAGGAGCATTGTTTACCGATTTTTCTACCAACTGGAAAACCTGCTAGGCGCATCATAGGTCTTGTTGATTTTTTACCGTGCTTCCATCGGGCATAGAACCAATGAACAAAGAAAAACGCAGGGCCATAAATCTTTTTCATGTCTGGTGTCCAGAAATCAATGTTATTTCTCCAACACCTTGCAAGTACCTCCCATTGAAGTTCGGTGAGATTATTGAGATTTGTTTTTCGGCAATTACCTAGAATCGCTTCCTTTAGTGGAATAAATAGGACCGGTGTGTAAAACATCTTTGCATTATGATTTTTCAAATCATCAATCAGATTCAACGTTGCAATAACATCCTCCTCTGTTTCCTCTGGTTGGCCTGTCATAATTGTGCAAAGGGGCCACCAATCAAAATCATTTAACTTTCCAATTGCTTCTACAACTAGCTCAGGCCAATTGTCAATACTATATGGAAGAGCTTTTCCGTTCATGTATTTCTTCATGAGTCTTACACTACCGGTTTCAATCCCAATCTCAATTGAGATAAATGGTTTCTTATAGGTGTTACTGGTCTTAGGATTCCATTTTGTTTTTTCAATTAATATCGGTGTTAATTCTTCGAGAAGTTTATTATCATAAAGTACGGGTGCAAAAGAAGCATGAGACAATAGAATATATTCAACACCTGGATATGAGGCGATTGTCTTGTAAAGTTTCACTATCTCTTTTCTATTTGGAACAAAATTCTTTTTTGATTTGTAGAGAAAGATATCTTCAGTTACAGTAAATATTGATTTTGAACCTCCTCTGATATTAATTTTAACTTCTTTCATTATATGGTCGATTGGAAATGAGTATTTCGTCCGCATTGTTGGACTACAAAAATGGCACCCTCTCCCGCATCCTCTCATTATTTCAACCATTCCATAGGATGCAGAATGTTTAATTATAGGTACTTTCTCTCTATCAGGTCTTTGCGCTTCATAATATTTTGGAACTTCTTCTCCCTTCATTAACCTTTTAAAAACCTCTATCAGATTTTTTTCCCCTTCGCCTTGGAATAGCACGTCGATTCCTAGCTTTTCTTGAGCTTTTACTTCACTTATCTGCCAGGAGCCTTGTCCACCAACAATTATCTTGGGTCTGTATTTTTGAATTGATGGATGTGTTACGAGTTTTTCAAATTCAGATGCATTAAGTGCTTCTCCACCAAATCCGATAAGTGAGTTATATGTGGTAGAAACATAAGCAAGTCCCATTGGATCCATAGTTGAGATTCCAACTACCTTTGTTTTTTTACCTATAAATCTATGTAGGTTGTCATAATGTGATACTAATACATTTTTTTCACCAAACTCATCGATAAGCATGGATTCAACTTTTCGAAGACCATAAATTGTTCTCTTTGCAGAGCCGTCATTGTTACTCTCTAAATTTGATAAATGTTCTTTAAGGACATATCCTGATAGTTTCTTTGGAAATGTACAAATAAAAGCAGAAAATGGATTGTTATTATACTCATTTGCTTCAGCACGAGACGCAGCAAGAACTATTGGTACACCATCGATATCTTCACCATTATCCATTATTCAATCGCCTTTTGTTATCTTACTAACATTTTTTTGAAAACGGGGTCTTTAATAGTGTCTTGAATTTTGAAAAGGAAATCTCTCCATGACAGCGTATCTCGTGACCATTTTATCATCTCTTTTTTATGAAGAGAAAGAATTTTCAAAAAACTCTGCCAATTGTAACCTTCCGCTTTTAAGGGTTTTGACCACCCTCCGTTCTTCCATAAATAACTTGGCAATCTATTGCCAAACCATAAGGTTAAGGAGTCTATTTTTAGTCCTATTTCTTTTTTCTGTTCCATAAATTGCTTTTTTAACATCTTTGGTTCTGGAGGAATTGCAAGTATCATAAATATACCCCATATACTATGTATATGATACATAGCATCCGTTGCTCGTATTTAGCCTTTTATAAAAAATCCAAATTATCATGCAACAGTACCCGCAAAGCCCCTTTTTAGCTAAACATGCACCTATATATAAAGATAAATTAACAGAAATCTTTTTATATAAGTTCTTTATTGTCATTTAAAAGTGTATCGCAAAGTATAAAAAACATATGGGGAGAATGCTTCAAATGATGCCAAGATCATCAAAAAAGAAAAAAGAAAAGCCAAATATTGAGGAAATAACTAGATGTCCACAGTGTGGTGGTACACATCTAACTAAGGATTATTCTAGAGCAGAGTTAGTTTGTGAAGATTGTGGACTTGTAATTGATGAAGGTTTTATTGATCATGGTCCTGAATGGCGGGCATTTGACAGTGACCAAAGAGAAAAACGAGCTCGTGTTGGGGCTCCAATGACTTATACTATTCATGATAAAGGTCTTAGTACAATGATTGGTTGGAAAAACCGTGATTCTTATGGTAAATCTATACCAACTAGAAACAGGGCTCAGTTGTATCGTTTAAGAAAATGGCAAAGAAGAATTAGAATTAGTGATGCTACCGAAAGAAACCTTGCCTTTGCCTTATCTGAACTTGACAGAATGGCATCTGGTATGAGTTTACCTAGGAACGTCAGAGAAACAGCAGCTATGATATATAGAAAAGCTGTTCTTAAGAATCTTATTCGTGGAAGAAGTATCGAGGGCGTATCTGCTGCTGCCCTATATGCCGCATGTAGACAATGTAATGTTCCAAGAACCCTTGACGAGATTGCAGGTTCTTCAAGAGTGTCACGTAAAGAGATTGGAAGAACATATCGATTTATTGCTCGTGAACTTGGACTTAAACTTATGCCTACATCACCCCAGGATTACATTTCAAGGTTCTGTAGTGAGCTGAAACTTAGTGGCGATGTACAATCAAAAGCTATTGAAATTTTAAAAGATGCAGCTGATAAGGAACTTACTAGTGGACGAGGACCAACTGGTGTTGCCGCAGCCTCTATATATATTGCTTCTATTCTTTGTGGTGAGCGAAGGACTCAAAGGGAAGTTGCTGATGTTGCAGGTGTAACAGAAGTTACTATTCGAAATAGGTACAAGGAACTTGCAGAACGTCTGGATATTGACATTATTCTTTAGTTCATATGACCCGCTGGTACAGTGAAAAAAAGAAAGAACATTTTTATAAAGAAGCAAAGCGGGTTGGATATCGAGCCCGCTCAGCATTTAAATTAAAACAAATTCAGAAAAAATTTAAGATTTTGAAAGAAGATAACACAGTTATTGATCTTGGTGCGGCTCCAGGTGGTTGGAGTCAGGTTGCCAAAGAAATTGTTGGTGAAAAAGGAAAAGTTATTGGTATCGACATTTCACCGATTAAACCAATTAGTGGAATATTTTTTTTACAAAGCGATATGACCAAGAGATCATCAATACAAGATATTAAAAGCATAACTGGTGACAAAAAAATAGATGTTATTCTTTCAGATATGTCCCCAGACATCTCAGGTAATTACTCGGTTGATCATGCGAGAAGCATTTATCTTTGTGAACAAGCATTTCAGACCGCAGAATTACTTCTAAAAAAAGATGGAAACTTTATTTGTAAAATATTTGCAGGAGAATATTTACAGGATTTTGTTAAAAAGATAAATAAAAGATTTAGAACTGTGAAATATTTTTCTCCTGATGCCTCTCGAAAGAGCAGCTCAGAGATATACTTAATTGCAAAATCTTTCAATTAATTAGGATTTAATTTAGATATGTGAATAATAAATTGAATATTGCAGGATGTTTGTTCTATAAAATTTAAATATAATTATCCATGTCATATAAATTAAAAAGTATAGTTTAGATATTAAAGTTTAAATACAAAACATTTATATCCTCGACTTGATTAGCAATTGTTAATCAAATATATGAATTAAAAAGGAATTGGAGCGAAAGTATTATAAAATATGTATTATAATATATAATATAAAGAGTTCACTCTTCTGGTGCAACATAGTACCAAGTGGGGGAAGTATCAATGGCAAAAGAACAATCAATAAAACTAGATGATTTCGTCGAAAATTCAAAAGATGAGCTGGAAAAAAAGATAGTAGATCTGATTTCTGATAAAAAAATAGCTTCAATATTAGCAGGTGGAAAACGTTTACGTCCATTACTTGCAAATCTTTCTTTCAAAGCTTGTACACAAGGAAACGAAACACCCCTTCAATATCAAAGAGCTCTAGAGGGTGCTGTTGTCATCGAACTTGCGCATGCAGCTTCTCTAGTTCATGATGATATAATTGATAAAGATGAAGAACGCCGAGGGGAACCTGCTTTTCACATAAAAGAAGGTGTTGCCAATGCCATTCTTACTGGTCATAAAATGCTTGTTACCGGATTTAATATTACATTAAAACATGGAAAAGAAGTTGCTAAGTTATACGTTGATTCATGGAACGAAGTTGTAAATGGTGAACTTGACGAAGTAACTTTCAACAAAAAAGACGTTAAAAACTTAAAAGAAGCATCTACAAAATCAAAAATTTTTGAGGCATATAACAAAATAATCGATTTGAAAACAGCTGTACTATTTTCTTCTGCATGTAAGGCTGGGGCTATTGAGGCAAATATGTCAGGTGACATTCTTAATGTATTTTCAAATTATGGGCGGGAAATTGGACGTGCTTATCAGCTTGCTGATGATCTTGTAGATTTAGCAAATGGAGAAATGATAGATAGTGTAATAGTTCCTCTTTTAAACAGATTAGAGCACAAAAAAATTAAGATAGGAACTATGGAAAAAAGAGAAATTAAAAAGGAATTTTTGAAAAACCAAGATAAAATCCAAGAGTTTTATATTGCGGAAATCAAAAAACATGTAAGAAAAGCTGAGGAATTAGGTAAATCTAAAGCAATCCCATCTTCGCCTTATAAGGATATGCTTACAGATGCACCAACTTACATAATAAACAGAATGTTAAGAGAAATAAACATTACAATTTAAAAAAAATAAAAATCTCTCTTATCTATATTATTTTCTTATAATTTTTACTTGATATGAAAAAACTTTGTTATTAAGGGGCTTCAAAATAAAGTTTAATAGCGGGTCGTGTCAGATAAAATACAATACCAATATCTATGATAAATGAAAGGACAACTGTTACAAGCCCTGCAACAGAGAACATATCAAGAAACATTATTGCATTTACCATAAATGCACCTAGCATAAGACCAAATATGGCTAGAAATATGGTGGAAATTATAACACCTGTTGTCCACACCCAGAGCTCTTTTCTAAAAGTACCATAAGCAAACAGAATAAAAACAGCTGAAAATACAAACCATACAATAGCTGATATTAAGTAACCAAAATTAAGTTGTGGGAGAAGTTCTCCTAGCCATTTTTCCCAATTTGGAATTTGTAAAACAACTGAAAGTGAATAAGAGCCCCAATTAACAAAAATTACACTTAATGAAAGCCATAATAAAATTAATATGTAAATGACTTTGGGTCTTTCACTCATATATATTCTCCTACGAAGTATATTAGTATAGTTTAGGTAAACTTATAGTTTTTCTTATTTTTTTCGTTTAATCTTTTTTAATATTTTAAGAATTATTGTTCTGAAATCAGAGTAAGAAACAAATATTAGAATGGCGATAGAACACAAAAGCAAATAAAATCCAATACTTGGGCCCCAACTACAAGAAATTGTTTCATACAATTTCTCTCCAGGAATATTAACGTCTAGATTCCCCCCTCCAATAAAACTTCCAACTGTTTGGTTTGCCAATTCAGACATTGCATAAGAAAATACAACAATGGAACCAACAAAGATTAAAATAGTTAAAAGAAAAACCAAAAACGAAAGCCTTTTTTTAGAATATCTGTCAAGTATCAAACTTGCTATTACAAAAATAATACCAATAATCATTATCGAGGTTAAAAGCTCCATCACAAATAAAAACTCAACAACAACTGTTGTAAATAAAAGGTCGATTTCCCTTTTAAGGGTATCATCTAACTGCGGTAACTCCCCTGACAAAACATTATTACTTGATGTAATTGTTACCATTTTAGTAGGCACCATAAATAAATTTGTAGATGTATCTAATTGAGAATCAGAAGATGAACCTTGTATTGCCCACCAAGGAGAGACAATAGCTATAGCTACAAGTGAAACAGCTAATATTTTGAGGAAAAACATAGCGTTTTTTCTTCTATAACCAATAACTGCAACACCGATTAGTAATATCGTAGTAAAACCTATTATGAGGTATGGGAGTAGAGGCTCATCAGTTGTCACAACTGTGAATGATTTTTTATTCAAAATTTCAACTTTTCTTTTAGCAACCAATTCTCCATCAGAAAATATCTTACTAACATAATTCCCAGGAGGTAGAGAAAAAATCACCTCTCCATTATCATTAGAAGTTCCTTGCGCGTCTTTCTGGTTACCTTTCTCTTCTCTTATCATTAAAACTTTTGCACCTTTTAATGGGTTTCCATGCGAGTCAAAAATTGTTGCTGTTACGTTAAAAACTGCGGGAAATATCACATTTATATTTTCTCTATCAGGAATACTGATAAGCTCCTCTATTTTATGTGACTTGTAACGAATTTTAAGTGTGTAGTTCCCAGGGTATAGATTGGAAAAATGATACTCTTCAAAAGACAACCGTTCTCCTAACATCACGACAGTTTTTTCAAAATCTTTACTTGTAAGGATAACATCTAAAGGTGCTCCAGGTGATAGATTCCAACTATCTTTAATATATGCTGTGAAATCATATAGTTTGATTGACAATGATTCAATCTCAGGAATCTCTATCTTTTCAGTTATTTCAAATGAGCTATAACTCATTTTTAGAATATAACTAGCAGGATAAAGATCATTGAATTTATACACCCCATCAGACTCATTATCAACATTAATAGTAATTGGATCTACCATTTCATCACTGGTGAGACTTAAATCAACATCAAAAGTTGGAACCTTTCCAGAGAAATCTCTAACATTTATATCTAAATCATAAACATCAAAGTTAAATGTCTTTTTTAATGGGAATAATCTTCTAATTCTTCCTAAACGAATTTGCTCATCATTAATTAAAAACCCTTTGTAAGTAATGTTTAATGTGTATGTTTCACTAATACCACAGGGTGCTTTTATAATTGCGTTGCCATTAGAATCACTCTCACTTTTAGCAATTATCATATCATCTTTTTTAAGGTGTACCTTCGCGTTTTTCATTCCAGAATTATCTTGATTCAAAATGGAAAGACTAACCTTTCCCTCAGGTTTACAATAAATGTGGGTAACTATATCCTCATCTAATTCAACAATGGTATATCCGATAAACTGCCGTTCTTTTTCAAAGGCGGATTTTTCTCTGAATATCTTTATGAGATATCGCCCTTCTTCTTCAGAAAAACAAACCTTTTTAAAAAATGATAAATTCTCCCAGTCAAACAATCCCGGCAATATCTTTATTATTTCTACTAATGTCATCTTTTCAAAATCAGGTGGGACATTTTCTACTATAAGAGGTAGACGGCCAACAGTGCCTGATGAGGAATAGGTGTAACTATTTTCTTTATATACTTCTGCAGTTAGATATGAGACATTTAATCCCAGACCCGTAGAAATTAATGATCCGAGAGGAAACGATGGTACAAGATGGACATAAGCTGTTAAATTAAACTTCTCTGCATCTTCTACATCATCAGTAACATTGTCATCATGAATTGGTTGATATTGAATGAGCTTTTGATACATCTTTGCTTCTTCTTCTACTGTGGGATAACCCCCATCCTCTGAAGTAAAAAACTCTGCATTGAATTCTATTACATAATCCTCAGGTACCACTTCATCTGGTTCCGCCCCTTCTTCATTTGTATTTCTCATTGCGTGTAAATATACAAAACAAGAATCTAACCCAGGATATTGGAGTTCACTTGATTCGTACATTAAAAGCTGTATTCCATCTCGTTCGTCAGTTCCATTTTTAATGATATTATTTGACTCAAATATAATGGCATGTGCTTTTCCAGACTTGCCTTCGTCAAATGATAACCAAGTAGAGCTTCCAAGATCACAATCATCTTTTTTCCTTACCAATGGCTGAAATACACCTCTTTCAGGATACTGGTCAATATTTTCTTCCCTAATCCGCTCCTCATCACTATAAAAATGTAGATAAGGCGGTATCACACCAAAGTTTAGATCATCAATAGTGCTGCTTTTAATTCTAGCTGAGGTAAGCGTAACAAAAGCTACATCAATTTCATCTCCCATTGGTAAGGGATAATCAATAACTTCATGCTTTACGTGTGTGTATATTCGTTTATCTTCAGTAGGGCAATAATAATATTTGTAGATAACCGTCGTCTTAAATAATCCATTAGTCGATTCACTGACGATAGCAAATTTAACCATTAGATTTCCATCTACAAATATTTGATGTTTGACCAAACGTTCAGATGAACGTACTGCTTTACGCCATTCTCCATCTTCGAGCCACCAATATACAAATTCAAAGGATGCCCCTATTTCCCCATTTTTAGGCATAACTTCTTCTGTACCTTTTTTTAACTTAGCTACTTGTTGAGATATAGGTGTGTCTATAGCCATCCCTTTTTTATTGATTGCATAGACAATAAAACCTTCTTCTGTTATCTGGTAAAACTCTGATTCAAAAGGTAATCCTGGTATTTGTTCGTACTCGTAATAAGATTCGTCAACATCAACATGATTCGGATAATTTGGGCCGGATGTTTTTACATCATCATAATAAATAAAATATCTCTCATTTCCATTAGCTTCTTCAGGGATAAGAAAAACAAGACCACATGATTCAATGTGTTCCTCATCTGAAAAGGATAGGTCATATATCTGCGAATCCAGTTCAATGAACCTCGCTCCCTCTTGAAAAATTACTCTCACAGAATGCTCTTCTTCATTTTTTACCCAACAGGGATCATCAAATTCCATATAGATATCAACCGGTTGATAGTGCGCATGTTCACTGCTTGTATCTACGGGAATAATGATTTCTTTTCTAAACAACTCGTCGTTCCACCAAGGAGCTTCATCTTGGGGCGGTGTTGATAGCATGGTTGGAACTAATATTGCTAATGTCATATTTGCAAGTAGTAGACAACCAGCTAATCTTTTGTACATTTGGCTATATAGCCTCCCATGGTTTTTTTTAAATTATTACAAGTCTAAACATATTTAACCTATTCTATTACTTAATAATATAAAAATAGTTTATACTTATAAAGGGTTTATTGTACAAATCTTACCAAAAACAGGTTTTTACTGACTATTCAGTGTTTTACTAACTCTTATTACTATTTTTACCTTTTTTATACATAAAAACCATGATGCCGATAACGAGAAGTATTATGATGATAAGGGCTCCAAGTAAAAAATTCTTGATAAAAACCGATAAAATCGCCTCAGCAAAATACGCTATAAGTAAACAACCAATTATTGCACCTGCAGATATTGCAAAAAATGTATTCCATGGTTTCATGCCAATTAAACGACCAACAATAGATCCAACCAATCCGCCAGAGCCTTGAAAGGGGACCATAACAAAAAGAACTATGCCGATAAAACGAAGGGGCTTCATCCAACTGTATTTATCTGAAGAACTTTTACCAATACTTTCAACTTTAATCATAAACTTTCCTACTAATGGAATTTTTTTAGCAAGATCATAATTCCACAATAGAAATAGTGCTACAATAATATCAACAAAGGCAATTGTAAGCGCCATAATTAAGGGATTTATTGCTGAAACCACGATATGTTGATTAATAATTGGGATATTTAACTCTCCCCCACTTACACCGATTGGAATAACAGATTCCTTTCCAAGCGGTGGAAAGAAATATGCAAACATTAGAAAAAAAAGTTTTCCAGAGCTCTCGGTATCAACTAATAAATTCAAAATAAGAATAACTAATCCTGCAATCGTAAAAGGTAAAAAGAATTTTGCTAGTTTAACAGATGTTTTTGCCCCCTGAACTACCTTCATAATTTCAGCATCTTAATGTAGTATGTTCCTAAAGATTATTTCTATAAAACTAATTGGAAATGATGACAGCGGCATGGTCTTTCTCGTAAGGTTTTAAATCTATTTTATCTTTTATTTTTAAACCACTGTTTTCAAGTTCTGAACAAACAAGATTATAAGCTTTATTTGGCTTTAATGCGACATCAATGCTTCTTGCTTTAACCATTAGAATACTATTACTGCTCCTTTTTAAATATCTAGCAATATTTGAAATAAAAATTCCTGCTTGATTTCTTTGAGATATATCTTGATATATCAAATCAACAACGGGTACAAGAAAACTGTATCGATCCGGATGATTTGCGTCTCCTAAAATTGGGATAATATTTTTTCTTTTTTCACTTAATTCTATTAATTTTTTAACTGCGACAGGTGAGCTTTCAACCGAATAAACACTTCCATCTTTTACAATATCCGAAATATGACTAACAGTTGTACCTGTTGCAGCACCAAGATATAGAATTTTTGAATTTGATTTAATTTCGATATTAAGACCATTTAAAATTGCAGCTGCGAGTTTACTTCTATAAGGATTCCAAGATCGAAACTCTCTACCCTTGTGTTTTACTAGCTTTTCGTTATATACTTTTAACCCTTTGCAAGAGTCTAGATTTTCTGTAAAGATTCTATTTTTTTCTTTGAAAATTCCTTGTTTTTCTGCAGTTTTCATTGTTTTATGTTATAGGGTGTATTTGATAAATATTTTGTCGAAATGTTAAATTATGGCTATTATATACACCTGCTTGATAGATATGGCATATAGATCTTCATTGCATAATATTCATAAGGAGCTTAAAGCACGTTTCACCGTGTTTGCTGGATTTGAAATGCCAATTCAGTTTTCATCTATAAAAGATGAACATCTAGCTGTAAGACGAACAGTTGGACTTTTTGATGTATCTCATATGAGTAATGTATGGATCACAGGAGAAGCTGCTGAAAAACTAATAAGCCAAACAACAGTAGAAGATGCTGCAAAAATAGAAGATAAAAAAAGTCAATATACTGCATTCTTAAAAGAAGATGGAACCGTAATCGACGATACAATTTTCATGCATCTTGGAGACAAATATATGCTGATTCCAAATGCTGGAATGGCAGATACTGTTACAAAATGGCTTAATCAAAAAGCTGAAGAATATGACATAGGTGCAACAGCTGAAAACGTTTCCAAGGACTATGTAATACTTGCCATTCAAGGTCCTAAATCTAGAGATACACTTCAAAAACTTACAGATACCGATTTAAAAACAGTTGGATTTTTTGCTTGTCAATACATTGATATTGCAGGTGAAAATTGTATAGTTTCTCATACGGGATATACTGGAGAATTAGGCTTTGAACTAAATATAACACCAACAAAAAAAGCTGGAGACGTTTTTCATAAAATTCTAGATGCTGGACAGGAGTTTGGTATTAAACCGATTGGTCTAGGTGCCCGTGATACTCTTAGACTTGAAAAAGGATTTATTTTAGCCGGAAATGAATTCAAGGGTGGTAGAACACCACTTGAGGCTGCAATGTCTTGGACAATAAATTGGGAACATAATTTCATTGGAAAAGAAGCACTTCTAAGACAAAAAGAAAAAGGCGATTATGAAAGACTTACAAGTATGAAATGCCTCGACAAAGGAGTACCAAGAAATGGCTGTGAAATTCAAAAAGATGGTAAAAAAGTAGGAATTGTTACAAGTGGAACAATGTCGCCTTGTTTAAATAGAGGTATTGCAATGGGATATGTTCATCGTGATTATCGGGAAAAAGAAGAAATCCTTGATATTATTATTAGAGATAAACCAGTGAAAGCAAAGGTTGTAAGACCACCGATTGTTCCAAAAGATTGGGCTTCTCAAAATTAGAAAATATTTAAAACATGATTAAAAATAACAGGATTTGATAATTATGACTGACGAAGTAAGAGATGATTTGAAATATACTGAATCCCATGAATGGCTTAAAGAAGAAGGCGAGATTGCGAAAGTTGGAATTACCGACCATGCTCAATCTGAGCTTACTGATATTGTTTTTGTTGAACTGCCCGAAGTTGGTAAAGAAATAAAAAAAGGCGAAGAGCTCTGCGTTGTCGAGTCTGTGAAATCAGTCTCAGAATTATATGCTCCAGTTTCTGGTAAAATTGTAAATGTCAATAAGAAACTCGAAGATGCCCCTGAGACTATTAACGAAAGCCCCTATGATGAAGGATGGCTTGTTGAAATAGAAGTTCAAGATAAATCGGAAATTGACAATCTTCTTGATGCAGAATCGTACAAGAAACTTATATAATCAGTACCTTTTTTCTTAATAAAATCAGAATATTATATCTTTTGATAATTTTTATTTTTCCTCCTTATCTTTATGGAGAAATTTTTCAAAGATATTTTTCCGAAATGTTCTTATATTGTTTAATATATTCAACTTTTCAGGCGGAGAGATGGGATTGCAAGTAATTTCAATATAGTTTTTTAAAATGCGGTGTTTAACACCTCCGCCGCCTCCCCCATTAACTATTTAGTGTAAACACTATCTTTAAGAACATTTACTTGTTTTACAGGGTTGATTTAATGAAACTATTACTCATACATAGTGACTATATCGAATACGAGGTAAAGGATAAAGCAATAAAAAACCCTGAAGAAACTGACGTAAAAAGCGGAAGACTCGAGGAAGCTTTAACTGCATTTACTGCAGTTGAACAAATAGATGAAAAATCACCAAAGAAAGCTGTTAAACAAGCAGTATCAGAAATTGAAAAAATAGCAAGTCAACTCAAAATCAAAAACATAATGCTTTATCCTTACGCTCATTTGTCTTCAAATCTTGCAAACCCTAAAAAAGCGCAAGAAATCTTAATCGAAATCGAGTATGAATTAAAAAACAAGCATTTTAGTGTTAAACGATCGCCCTTTGGATGGTATAAATCTTTTAAAATTTCATGTAAAGGGCATCCTTTATCAGAACTATCAAGAGAAATTATTCCTGGTGAGGAAGAAACAGAATCATTGAAACAGGAACGGAAGCTCAGTTCTTATTGGTATATTCTAACTGAAAATGGAACCTTACATGATGTTGGAGATTTTAATTTTAAAGGTTATGAAAATCTTAAGAAATTTGCCTTTTATGAAAAAGAAAAATCACGAGCAATAAAAGGTGAACCAGCCCATGTTACCTTAATGCAAAAATTGGAAATAGCAGATTATGAACCTGCTTCTGATGGGGGCAATATGCGATTCTACCCTAAAGGTCGCTTTATTAAAAAATTGATTGAAGACTATGTTACCCAACGAGTTGTTGAATACGGTGGTCTTGAGGTAGAAACTCCTATTATGTATGATATGGATCATCCAACACTATCAAAATATTTAGAGAGATTCCCTGCACGACAGTATCAGATTGAAAGTGATAAGCGTAACTTTTTCCTTCGATTTGCGGCCTGTTTTGGACAATTTTTAATGGCTCATGATGCCACCATCAGTTACAAGAATCTACCATTGAAAATCTATGAGTTAACGAAGTATTCATTTCGCCGTGAGCAGTCAGGAGAACTTACGGGATTACGCCGACTAAGGGCTTTTACTATGCCGGATGTACATGCATTTACATCTGATATAAAAATGGCCATGGATGAGTTTAATGTACGATATGATTTATGTCTTAGTGTTCAAAAAAATCTGGGCATAGAAAATGATGATATTGAGATGGCTTTACGAACAACAAAAGAATTTTATAAAAACAATAAGGACTTTATGGTGGCATTGGTAAAAAAACTAGGAAAACCTGTTTTAATTGAAATGTGGGATGAGAGAATATTTTACTTTATTTTAAAATATGAATTTAACTTTATTGACTCATCAGAAAAAGCTTCAGCGTTAAGCACAGATCAAATTGATATTGAAAATGGTGAGCGATATAATATCAAATTCACAGATAAAGATGGAAAAATGAAACATCCATTAATACTTCATTGTAGTCCATCGGGTGCTATTGAAAGGGTAATTTATGCACTACTTGAAAAAGAAGCAATGAAAATGAACAAAGGTAAAAAACCGATGTTACCACTGTGGCTATCACCTACTCAAATCCGTTTAATACCTGTTGGTGATGAGTTTATCTCTGATTGTGAAAGGTTTATCGATGAGTTAAACAAAGTATCTGAATATCAACATATACGCTCAGATATTGATGATCGAGAGGAAAGTGTTAGTCGTAAGATTCGTGATGCTGAAAAAGAATGGATTCCAATAATTATTGTTGTTGGTGAAAAGGAAAAAGATAGCAAAAAGTTCACTCCAAGATTTAGAAGTAGTACTATTAGCGACAGTGATAAGGCATATTCATTAGAGGAGTTACATAAATTAATAACAACGCAAACGAAAGGTTTTCCTCAGGAAAAAATTGCTTTACCAGCATATCTATCAAAGCGACCTAAATTCAAAGGATAATTTTTTTTCCAGCAAACCTAAAAAACCTTACGGCTATTACATCCTGTCGGTTCTTGGGAGGAATATTTTTATGATCGACCGTGAAGATATTCAGAAATTAGCTTATTCATATGATAAAAACAATATTTCTATTGGCGTTCTTGGTGGACATTCTGGCCTTGATGTATGTCGGGGTGCAAAAAAACATGGTTTTCGAACAATTGCTGTTTGTCAAAAAGGCAGAGAAGAAACTTATACTAAATATTATAAAACCCGTAAAGATGGAAGGGGCTGTGTTGATGAAACAATAGTTCTTGATAAATTTTCAGATATAACAAAACCTAATGTTCAAGAAGAGCTGAGAAAGAAAAATACGATATTTATTCATAATAGGTATTTCTGGGTATATTTTGACTTTAATGATATCGAGAATGACTTTCTGGTTCCAATTTTTGGAACAAGAAATATGTTAAAACTTGAGGAGAGAGATGTTCCAAAAAATCAATATTATCTATTAGAAAAAGCAGGAATACGATTCCCAAAGATCCTTAAATCTCCAAAGGATATTGACGAACTTGTAATTGTGAAAGTTAGCGAAGCAATTAGAGGGTACGAACGGGCTTTCTTTTATGCTTCTAGTTATTATGATTATAGGAGAAAATCTGAGGAACTCCTTTCTAAAAAGATGATTACAAAAGATGCACTAGATAAAGCTGTAATTGAAGAATATGTTATTGGAGCACAAATAAATTTCAATTATTTCTACTCTGTTATCAATAGTGAACTTGAGATAATGGGAACTGATACACGCAGACAGACAAATCTTGATGGCCTTATCAGACTTCCAGCAAATGAACAACTCGAAGTTCTTAAATATTTGAAACCAAAAATCATTGAGACCGGCCATATTGCTGCGACCACTAAGGAATCCATCATTGAGAAAATATTTATCCTTGGTGAAAAATTCGTAAAAACAACACAAAAGGAATGTCCACCTGGCATTATTGGTCCATTTGCCCTTCAAGGAGCTATTGCTGCTGATAAAGGAAAAGAAGAAATGGTTGTATTTGATGTTTCAATGAGAATACCTGGTAGCCCCTTAACTCGTTTTACTCCACATTCAGGATATCTATATGGTGAATCTATTTCTTATGGTGAAAGAATTGCATTGGAGATTAAAAAGGCAATTAAAACAAATAAAATAAAGGAAATTGTCAGCTAAAAATTATTTTTTAAGCAAAATTATTTATATTATCCAAATTAAACTACAATAGAATATAAAAGTAAACATTGCTAAGCAAGTTTATAAAAAAAGCTTGGGAGACCTATATGAAAAATACATTTAAAAAAGGTTTAACTGTTACATTAATTTTTATTTTTATTGGTACTAGTTTTACTTCAAATGTTAGTGGAACTATTGAAAAAACAAATTATTTATCTATTATTAAATCTGATGATTTTGACAGTAAAATTGAAGGATATATGGAGCTTGGTCATTTTCCTGGATTAGTTGCTTGTATAGTCAAAAATAACACCGTTGCATGGTCAAAAGGATATGGATATGCTGATATTAGACCGTTACATAGAAGAAATGCAACAACAGATACTATTTTTCCAATGGCTTCGATTTCCAAATCGGTTGCAGCAACGGCAATTATTCAGTTGAATGAAACTGATTTAATTAGTTTAGATGAAAATATTAGCAAATTTTTACCTTTTGATTTAAAAAATCCAAGGTTTCCAGAGGTAAATATTACTGCAAGAATGCTTCTTGCTCATCAATCAAGCTTAAAAAAAATGGGTTTTTTTGTTTCAGTGTATTCTCTATATGTTAAAAATCATATAAATTGGATTGAAAAATATCTGAAAAAACCTAGTTCTTGGTTTGATTATGCTCCAGGTAAAAATGTTTTTTATGCTTCTGTAGACATTAATATTTTGGGATATGTAATAGAAAATATTACAGGTCAGACGTATTCAGATTATTGTCAAGAACACATATTTGAACCATTAAATATGAAAAATACAAGTTTTTACCTGTCTGATTATAATAAAGCTCAACTTGTTAGACAATACGCTTGGTTTAAGTTTTTTTATCTTAGAGTACCTTTTATTAATGTAACAGAAATAATGTTTCCTGGAGGTGGGTTAAGATCTACTATTAATGATATGTCACATTTTTTAATAATGCATACAAGTGGTGGAACTTACAATGGAGTTAGAATTCTAAATGAGTCCTCAGTGGAAATAATGCATTCCGCACAATATCCAGAAACATTAGATGAAGGACATTATCATGGATTGGGATGGTATTTTAAAAATTTTTCAGACGGTGAAACATATGGTGGGCATGACGGAACCCACCTTGGAGCCTATGCAATAATGAAAATGAGGTATTCAGATAAAGTTGGAATACTTTTCTTTTATAATCAACATTCCTATCTACTTGGGCTTTTACACAAGCTCCAACCTGAAGAAAAAGAAGCAGCTAATGGAATACGGGAAGCTTTATTTGAAAAAGCTGATGAATTATAAAAAATATCATTACCAACAATATATTAGCCTCTCTTCAGTAATTATTATATGAACTGGAAGATCATGTGATTCAATAGGAATTTTATTTAAAATTTGTTTTTCAAATGCAAGTCCTATATGAGATGCTTGTTTTGAAGTTTTTAATAAATTGTCATAATAACCCTTACCATGTCCTAATCTATGACCGTTTATATCAAATCCCACACCTGGAACAATAATCAAATTAATTTTGTCAATAGAAACTTCTTTTATCTTATCTTTTTGTGGCTCTAAAATTCCATAAGATCCCGGTTCAAGAGTCTCCCAATCATTAAGTTCGGATAAAATCAAACGTCTGTTTAGTTTGTCGCTATAAGGTACAATCACGTGTTTTCCAATTGACTTACATTCTTTGATCATATCGTGAGTATATACTTCATTATCATAAGAAACATAAAAGAGAACAGTAGATGCTTGTTTGAATTCATCCATTTCAAATAGTCTTTTTTTAATTTGATTACTTTTTTCTAAGGCTTCATTTTTAGGAATATTTTTTCTAATTTGAATAAGATCTTTACGGATTTTATCTTTCATCTGGCTTGGTATTTAACTTGGAATATATAGTGGTTTTCACCAAAAAAAATTAAGATATGAAATATGAAAATGACAAACTTGGTGATAGAAAAGCATGACAGAATGCCAACATGGTGCCTGTCATTTACATATTTCCAATAAAATACTGTGTACATAGTTAGTATATTAGTTTTATAGCCCAAACATCAAATAACTTTAGAAAAAAAGGAAAAAAAAAGAAATTAAAGATAAAGGAGAAAAAAAGGAAAAAAGGGTTTTAGAGCTTTAGTAGGCGTTGGAGTATTGGAAATAGGTTTGGATGAATCTCTAAGAACTTTAGAAACGGATTGTTGATTGCTCTTGTTAGTGTAATATTTAATGTCCATGGATTTGAATATGGGCTTTCACATTCCTTTTCATCTTTAACTTTTACTCTTATTTCATATGGCCCTTTTATCAACCAGATATGCTTGGCTTCACACTTTTCATATTGATGATATGGCCCGAGCCATTTACTCGTTGTTCCATCACCCCAATCCCATTTATAGAACATTTTTATATATAAATCGGAGCCCTTTGCAGATGCAGTAAAGGTATTTATTTCCCCTGTTTTTCCGTTTTCAGGTCCAGAAATAATATTTGGTTTATAAGGTCCAACATATGCAGATACCAATGAAGTACCATTACCTATTGTAAAAATGGTATCATACCATATTTCTCCAAATATTAACGGCCCTAAATCATAAGATTCTGTGGGATAGTAGTTATTATTAACAATATTGAATTGATTTGTTATTCCATGGGTACTACCCCCAAAACCGATATTCATTGTTTTAACATGATGAGTTGAACTTGTTATTAATGGTATTTGCTGGTCAAGTATGTTCTGACAGTCATAACCATAAATACTCCAATACAGAGCAAGATCATATTCGAAATAACTTCCTTCCTCTATTTCCATTTGATGATATTCATCAACAGTATATCCAAGATCAAGTAAATATGTTAAAACTGAACATGCATCTCCTTCATCAGATCCACCACAACAATCACCGTCATGTGTAAACAATGCTATTTTTGTATCATTAGGTTCTCTAAAATCGACAGCCCATTCAACTGTTCTTTGAATAAGATCCCAATAAATCGGATGGTCTTCGTATGGAATCATGAAACTAGCTCTATAGCATCCAAAATATGCTAATTTGTTATTAGAATCTATAACAATAACATCTTCATAACACCCACCCATCTGATTTTGACTTGTAGAATTTCTTGTAATATCGTCTCTGGCAATATCTTCTTCAATATTTACTGACCCTACTACCGGTATTGATGTTGCGATCACCAGCATACAAACACAAAAACAAATAATTTTTTTATTCATTTTTTTTACCTCTTTAACATTTTTATAATATATTTTTATTTATTTGGTATATAAGTTTTATAGACCAAACTTCAAAAAACACTCTAAAAAAAAGAAAATCAAAAACTGAGATCATACATGTTATATGAGAAGAAAAATCTCATATAAAGTTTCAAAAAATTAAACCAGGTCAATTAATAATAAATCACATGTGATAGGGATGTGGACAAATTTCCCACAGGACATTAACAACTCCATCCAATGCATTATCAGGATTTTTTATCATATTAAAAACCAGATTTCTTGGCGACATACATCTTTTAGACCTATTTAAATAATAATATTCATAGACAAACCTTAAAAGCTCATTAACGAAATCCTGATTTGGTAAACTTTTTTTACATTTGGTTAACAAATTGTATATAATATAATAATTTTCAACCTCAAGATAATAAATTTTTTCATTAATGTTTATTCTACGTCTGATATCAACAGGATTTTTCATATTAATTTTATTTTTTTTACCCCATCCATTTTTAATTATACCAAGATTCTTTAATTTCTTCAAATGAAAATCTATCGTAGCTGGATGTTTCCCTAAAGCTTCACTAAGCTCTTTTTCTGAACAAATTATATAAAACGTCATATACAGAAGGATGTTGTGAGGAACCTCTTGTCTTAAAAGATCTAATATTTCTTTTTCTTTTGTGCCAAGCTTGTTTGTAGCATAATATCTTTTAAACCGATTTTCTGATTTTACAGTAATTAATCCTTGTTTGTTTAAATATTTTAAATGATGTCTTAGCGTTGTTTTTGGTATATTGTTTTGTCTTGATATTTCTCTTAAATGAATACCTGGATTTTTTAGAATGAAATTGTAAATTTCCCTTCTAGATTCCAATTTCATTATATTTCGATTTGATATCATTTTAATCAGTTTTCATTATAATGTTGTCGTTTATACTATTTATATTTTTCACATCAAATATAAATTTTTGCCTTTTTCTCCTGGTTACCATTGTATTTTAATATCTTATTTTGTTTTTTAAAAAAAATAAAAATTAAGAAAAAATTATAGTTTATTTCTTCGGTTTTATCTCCTTTGCAGGCAGTCCACCGTATGTTTTTCCTTTTTTCAAAACTTGACCTTTTGTAACAACTGATCCCGTAGCAAGTTTAACATTGTCTTCAAGAACTGCTCCAGGCATAATACAGGCTCCTGCACCAATAACACAGTTATTTCCAATTTTCACTCTCTCCATGATTATAATTCCTTTTTCATAATCATGAATATGGCCATAAATAACTGCAAATAAACCCATTGTGGAATTTTCTCCTATCTCAGTTAGACATGGATCCATTATTGTTCCACCCACAAGAGTATTTTCACCAATTTTCATACCAAGCAGTCTATAGTACATATTTTTCATTCCACCCATTGGAAATATCTCAAGCATTTTTCTTATCGGTGTATATAATACACAGGCAACTATCCATCTGAACGCCATCTTTTCTATGTATGTATACTCATACAATCCTGGTTCATATTTAATGTTAAACACATGAATTACAAGCCCTGAGATTAAAACCTGATAAAATAGTGTAATACTTATGCCAATATAGATAAAAAATGGGAGTAAAAAAAAGTGCCATAGCTGATTAAATGGAATAAAAAGAAGAACATAATAGCCTCCAATTATAATTGGAAAAAAACCTAGTGAAAAAACTATAAATGTAATTATTGAAACTGAAAAAAACCCTCTTATTTTTCCAGGTGATTTATCCTCCCTCATTCAAACCTCTAAATGTTTATTTTGTTGTATTCTTCATTTGCTTTAATCATATAACCATAATAATATCCAAGACAATACTCTGATCCTTTTAAACATCTTATTGCCTCCATCTGATAGCTTGTTGCATTATTAAAATAATTTAAATTTTCCCCTGTTAAACCCAAACCTAAATAATATTCAAATTGATGAAATACATTTTTTGTCAGATTTAAAACATCATCTGCAATTATTGAATCAATTACTATTTGTTTTTCATTAAACATTCTTATTTTACTTCCCTCTTTGTCAAAAACAAAAAGATTAAACGGATCATAAAAAGGAGAAATATTTTCATTGTTTATCCAAAACCAACTCTCAATCCCAGTCATTCTTGGATATATAAAATCTGTTTGAGTGTTATTTTCATCATCAGGATAACAAACCCTAAGTATAATCTGTTTTTTTGGTTCATATGGAGTTATTCCATTGTGAACTTCTGTTAAAACCCATCCATAATCATATAGAAAGTACTCTATCATATAATGCATTTCATACGGGAAATTATAACTTGGATTAGCTAGTATTACTCGCGCTGGAATATCATTTGCTCTAAATAATGCGCATCCAAGATGAGACCTACCAGGGCACTCTCCGTTTCTTCTAAGTGTGGTTAATGCGTCTTGAGATTTAAACAATCCTGTATATAATTGAATTCGGAAAAACAAATATCTATGTGATTTGGTAAATTTGACAATCCTATTTGCTAATTTCAACATATCGCTATTAAATAATTTCATTAGTTTTGCTCTGAAGTTTATACGCAGATTATCTGCTTGCACAACCTCTGTTGATGAAAGCCATTTTGTTGTCTCTGGTGGAAGTTCATCTTTTTTTGGAATTTTTACTTTGTCAGGGAGATCAGAATAATCATGGTTTTTTACTAAAACCCAATAGTTGAAATGTATTCGATCTCGATCACCTTTATTCATAGGTCCAATAGTGAAATTCACAACTTTATTCGGCTCATTTGTGTCGTTTTCGATTTTATAATCTAGAATGTCTGCTGTGGTATCCTCTAATAGTTCTATTAGTATAGGAATTTGATAGCCGTATTCAGGTGGAAAAGAGTATCTTATATTAAATGAACTGACATTTTCATTAGCATCAAAATATAGATAGTATTCTCCGTGTAATAAATCAAGTTCTACATCTTCACCAGAAGATTGTAATTGATTATTCTTCAATTCTATCTTTTCGATACTACTTACAATTGGCGATAAAGATAATGTGATGAAAAGAAAAACTAACAATGATCCTAGAGTTTTATTATAAAGATTTTTCATAACATATACCCAAATATTATTAAAAGATCATTGACTTTATTAATATATAAATCTTTTTATGTTTTTACGAATCCCTTTTCTCAGCTACAATAGTATACTTCCAATCCTTTTCTTTTGAGTCTTTAAAAGTTATTTTAAACCCTGCTTTTTTTAAGAAACTCTCAACGTGCTGAATTTTATACGCTGTCCTGTAAGCTTCAACATGATATCTTATAACGTCCAGACCTGCAGATTTAAAAAACATATGAATCTTAATTAAAAACAATCTGAATTTTGAAAAATCCCTATTTAATGCCTCTATTACGATTTTCCCACCGGGTTTTAACACTCTGTGAATCTCAAAAAAACTTTCCCTTGGTTTTTTCCAATAAGTAAGAGTAAATCTGCTTACTATAATATCGACAGAGTCATTATCTAATGGTAATTTTTCGGATGTTGCAAGAGTTGTATGAAATCCGTCTTTTTTCACATTTTTATTAGCAATTTTAAGCATTTTTTCCGAGGAATCGATACCAATGATTTTTGCATTAGGAATTTGTTTGTTCACCTCTAACGATAAAAGGCCAGGTCCTACACCAAGATCAACAATAACTGGTTTATCAATCGTTTTTGGAATATTTTTCTTGATGATACTTGCAAGCTCTCTATAAAACTCTGGATATTTTTTAGTATAGGTTTCAAACTTTTTGATTGTTTTTTCAGTTAAAACAAATTTATCTAATTTTTTTGTTTCAAAAAATGTGACAACCGATCCAATTATACTAGGAGTAAGCCAAATTATTACAAACCAGAACAAAGAAAGGCTAACTATTTTCTCGCCTTCAACATTTAATATATTAAACATCGAAATAAGTGCTACTTCTCTTGTTCCCAGCCCATAAATAGAAATTGGAATTGAAGCAATTACATCAGAAACAGCCATTATCATAATAAAATAAATAAAAGGAACCTCAATGAAAAATAACTTTGCAATGAAAAAAAGCATTACATATTTAACACCCCAGCCAAAAACTGAGATACCAAAGGGCAGAAGAACATCTTTAAATTTAGGTAGATCCTCATAAAAAGATGTAATAGAACCTTCAATTCTATCTTTAACAGTAGTAAATATCCGGGATTGCACAATTTTTGTAAATAAAATCCGTGATCGGTTGTCTTTAAAGAAAAACAAAAATAAAGAAATTACAATAATCGTAACACCAATAATTATATAAAATAAATATGGGTAAATGCTCGAAAGATAAATTGCACCAATTGCACCCATAAGCAGCATTCCAAGAAATTCTATCGTATTTAAAATAATAATATTAGAAACACATTTTGGTAGAGGTGCTCCACTTTCCTCTGATAAATAAATCGATCTAGTATACGCACCAAATCCGCCTGGAGTGATAAAACCATAAAAGTATCCAATGAGAAAATTTTTAATTGAATACCAAAAACTTACTTTTATCTTTTGTTTTTTTAGTAGAATTTGCCATTCAAGATTTGCTAAAATTAGGAGAGGTATAATTGCAAAAAAAGATAAAAATGAATACAATGGATTAATTTTTGAAAAAATATCGATTATTTTTTGTAAATCTAATGTAGTAATTAAGAATATCAGAATGATTATTCCAATGACTGGTAACAATTTTTTAAATTTCATTTCAGCATAAGCTAATTGTATTTTACGTTTATCAACATTTTTTATTATTGAAATCTTAAAAATAGGTAAACTCATTATGTTTTTCTAATTGGTGATAATACTGGCAAAAACTTGTAACATTAAAAACATAAAAAAAATAGATGAACCAATTGCATTTGTGTTGGGTAGATATGTAACAGGGGGCTTAGGAGCAGTTAGATGTCTTGGAAGAGAAAAAGTTCCTGTTATATGGTTAGATTCTGACTCAAAACAATTTGGATTTCATTCTAAATATTGTTCTGGAATTATTTGTCCAGATCCAAAATCCAATCCAAAAGAATATATCGATTTTCTATTAAATATCGGAATGAAGTTGAAACATAAAGGAGTGTTATTTCCGGTTAGGGATATTGAAGTTTATACCATGCTTAAATATAGATCTCAACTTGAAGAAAATTTTCATATACCAATGGCAAATTTGGAGATTGCTGAAAAACTTCTAAATAAATATTTATTTTATAAAACACTTGAAAAATTTGATATAGCTCATGCAAAAACCTTCTTTCCAAATGAATTATCCGAGGTAGAAGAAATAAGTAAAAAAATTAATTATCCTTGTATTATTAAGCCAGTTCACTCAGCAGTTTTTGTTCTAGATTTTAAAACTAAACTCTTTAAAGCAAATTCTAAAGATCAGCTAATTCAACTTTATAAAAAAGCGGTGTCAAGAAATCATGAGGTCATTATTCAGGAGATAATTCCAGGTAACGCCAGATGCATGCATGGATTTAATGCTTACTATGATAAAAATTGCAAACCAAATGGTAGTTTTATGTATAGACGTATAAGAGAATGGCCTCATGAGATGGGTAATGGATGCTTTATTGAGAGTGTTAAGTTACCAGATCTGGAAGAAATTGTTACTCCATTAATTAAAAAAATCAAGTATTATGGTATCGTTGATGCAGAAATTCGCAAAGATCCAAGGGATAATGAATTTAAATTAATAGAAATCAACTCTCGATGTTGGATGCAGAGCAGCTTACCTGCTAAATGTGGCGCAAACCTACCTTTTATTGCGTATTTAGATACAATTGGAAAGAAAATTGAAAAACCAAAAGCAATTAAAGAAAACGTTAAATGGCTTTTTATTTCAGAAGATATCTGTTCATCTGTAAAAAGTATCTTAAAAAGGGAGTTATCAATACTAGAATGGATTAAATCTTATCGAGGAGAAAAGGAATATTCTATCTTGGCAATAGATGATCCTATCCCTTTTTTTCTTTCGTTTTTACCATTCTATTTACGATAAAAACAGTTTTAAAGATAGAAGAAATAATCAATCAAACAAATTCGTGAAATAATATGAAAATCCTACTTATCGTTCCAAATATTAAATCATATGATGTTATGCCCTGTCTTTCAGTAGCATCTCTCAAGGGTTTTATCGAAGAAAAAACAAGACATGATGCAAAAATCATTGATTTGGTATTCAATAAGAAGAATTGGAAAGATTACATAATACAAAGAATTAGTGAAGAGAAGCCAGATTTGATCGGTTTTTCGGTTCTGAGCTTCAATTATCCAGAAGCTCTTGAAATTGCACAACATATCAAAAAAAACTTTGATATTAAAATAATATTTGGCGGAGTTCATGCAATTTTATCTCCTCAAGAGGTAATAGAAAAAGCAGAAGTGGATATAGTTTGCACTGGAGAAGGAGAATTTGTTTTAAAAGATCTTTTAAATGAATCGTTAAATTGTAAAAATATTAAAGGAATTTGGTATAAAGAAAACAGAAAAATCATCAAAAATAAAAATCGCAGATTAATTGAAAATTTAGATGAACTACCTTTTCCTGATTTTGATGATTTTGAACTTAAGAAATATTTTCCACTTAACCATAATCATCTTCCGATTATGGGCTCAAGAGGATGCCCTTATGATTGTACTTTTTGTGGCAATCATGCTTTAAAGAAAAAACTTGATGGAAAATATGTAAGATTTAGAACTGTTGATAGTGTTATCGAAGAAATCGAATTGAGAATTAAACAATTTTATGATGAAGGGATGAAATTTTTTTATTTCTTTGATGATACATTTATACTGCACAAGGATTTTGTTGATGAATTTTGTAAGAAGTTTAAGAAGAAAGGTTTTCATAAAAAAATAAAATGGACTGCAAATATTAGAGCAAACTTAGTTGAGGAAGATGTAATTAAGAAAATGAAGGATGCTGGGTGTTATGAAGTCAGAATGGGAGTTGAATCTGGAAATGATTACATAAGAAACAAGGTGTATAATCGAAATATGAGCAATGAACAACTTGTTAATGCATTTAAAATAATTAAAAAACATGATTTGGTATTAAGACTCGATTTTATTATTGGTGCACCTTATGAAACACTGGATATGATGGAAGAAAGCTTTGAATTTGCAAAACAGTCAGGTGGAGATAGAGTTTTCTTTGCAAGATTGTATCCATTTCCTGGAACTAAAATTAAAGATGTCTGTGAAAAAGAACAAACAATAGAGGAAAACGTACATCCTGGTGATAGAGGTATGCCACCAATTAATAAAACAAAATTTGTGACAAATAAACAAATAAAGAAATTATTTAGAAATATAAATTGGTGGCAAGGACAAAGATATATGAATAATGGATTTAAACTAAAAGGATATAAATTCTTATTGGACATCATACTTTTTTTAATATATAATAAACACAAATATAACTTGGAAATGAACCAGATATATCGGTGGAATGTTCAAAGATACCAACTCAATGTAAAGAATGTAAAAAACAATTACCCAGAAATAAATTGATATATGCATTCTGTTATGACGACTGGCTTTGTCTTGATTGCTACAAAGCTCAATTTGAACCAATTCCAAAGCATCCAAAGCCTATCATCATTAAACCATGGTATCTAAGGCTTTAAGTTAAGTCTTATTTTATAAGATATAACAATACTTTTTGTAGTAGTGGAAAACCATCTAAAAACTGCAAGAACAATGAAGAATGAATCGCTCTGCTTTTTTCTTTAATAGTCAATTCAAATTCTCCCCAAGGACCCCAGAGGTTATCAGTATCCTTAGCTTTAATTATGATATTATATCTACCTTTTTCATCCCAGATATGATTTAAAGTAATCTTCTCCCCAGAATTGTATGGTCCAATCCAATAAGTTATCGCCAGGTCATCCCATTCAACCCAATAATAAATATCCTTACCAAGTGGTGAAGTTGTATAAAAAGTAAAATTATATAATTGGTAAATTTTTCCTTCAGTTGGACCAGATATGACTGGACTTATTGGTGCATCTGGGTCTAACTTGTTTAATGCACGAAGATACCCTGAGTCGGTAGATCGACCTTTATTTTCCTGGCCTTTACGTGTACAAATATATACAGTTCCATCACTACCAATTGCAGGTGAAGACCAAAACATCCCAACATGATCTAATATTTTTTTAATTGTTCCATCAGGATTCATAATATAAAATGGACCACCGTCATGACCTTCGAAATCACAAGTACCAAAATAAACAGCTCCATCTTTAGAAACAGCAGCGGACATTCCCCAAACACGTCTATTAAGAGTGATGTTCCATCTAATTTCACCATTAGGATTAATTGAATAAAAGTTTTTCTCCCATACACCAACATATAAATTACCAGCTGCATCCAATGCAGGGCTTCCCCAAATAGCACCAACATAACATTGCCATATAACAGAACCATCAGAAGGATTCAACGCATAGAGATAACCATTATCAGAACCAATATAAACTGTACCATCATCTGCAATCGTAGGACAACCATGAACCCAGCTACCTGTATTAAACTTCCATTTTAAAGTCCCGTTTGGATAAAGAGCATACACATGGTCATCAATGGAACCAAAATAAACAATCCCGTTTTCATCTATTGCAGGAGAAGACAAAACAGCATCACCTGTTGTATATGACCATTTTAATGTCCCATTAGGATTAAGAGCAATAACGGAGTTATCACCATCACTAACATATATTGTACCGTCATCACCAATAGCTGGTGAAGTTAACATATCTTCTGTTTCATATTTCCATTTTAATGTCCCATCAGGATTAATCGCATATAAATAAGTCCCATAACCAGGAGCCCAATGTGTTCCCACATAAATAGTACCATCCTCTGCAATAGCTGGAGAAGTCTCAACATTTCCACCAATTTCATAAGTCCATTTTAGCGTACCATTTGGATACATTGCATAAAGATAGTTATCCCAACTACCAAAATATATCACTCCATCATTATCAATAACCGGAGAGCCTTCAACAAAACAATTTTCTACTTTATACCACCACTTTTCCTCACCAAGATTACCTGCTGTACTATATGGACTAAGTCCTGTATGACAAGTATCATGTCCATGCATCGGCCAGGGGGAATCCATAGGGTCATCTAACGGTTGAGATGGTTCTTCTAAGTTAACAATATCTTGTGATTCACTGACTTCATTATCTTGGTATTCATCCATAGATGGCTGTTCTACAAAACTTGGTATTTCATCAACACTGTAACAATCATAAAACTCAGGATACAAATACCTACTATAATCTTCAATAACAAGTTGTTCTTTTGCCTCTATATCTGTTCCAAAAGATAATGGAGCAAAAGATGAAACAACAAACAAGGCAATTATTCCAATTAAAACACTTGTTTTTAAAGGTTTATTAGTCGTAATAAAACCTCCTTTAGTATTGGGAACTGTTCTAAAAACTGAAACAAACCAAAGTTGTTTGTTGCTTTGTCTTTTGGCATATTTACTCTTAGTTCACCCCAAGAACCCCAAAGGTTCTCCGTATCCTTAGCTCTAGCTTTAATGGTATATGTACCTTGGTCAGACCAAGTATGAGATACTTTCACCTCTTCACCTGAAGCATATGCCCCAATCCAACCAATTTCTTTACCATCGCCCCATTCAATCCAATAATAAACATTTTTCCCAAGTGGTGATGTTGATTTGAATGTGTATTCATATTCTGTTCCTGCTGTTCCACTAGTTTGACCCCCAATAGTTGGTGCAGTTGGTGCATCTGGATCTAATTTGCTAATTGCATAAAGATACCCCTCGCTACCATGATCACATCCAACGTAAACAGTTCCATCCTCACCAATAGCAGGAGCAGAATTAATCGTCCCAATTACTTTTCGCCATCGTTCAGTTCCATCAGAGTTAACAGCAATAAGCGTACCACCGTCACTGGTGCCAAAAATGATTATACCTTCTGCGGAAATACACGGATTACCCCCCTGGATGAGTGTATTTGGACCAGGATCAAACGTCCATTTCACCGAACCATCACTAGGATATATCGCCGTTAGATAACGATTACCGACATAGATCGTGCCATCCTGTGCAATAACAGGAGTGGTTCCTGCAATATCCC
>JAHWGK010000040.1 GCA_020054495.1 Thermoplasmata archaeon
ATCTCGTCAAAAGTCTTAAATTAGAAAAAACCCTTGTCATGAGTCAATAGAAGCGACATATCTCATGTCCCTACACAGATTTTTATTGTTTTTTAATAAAAAATGTGTTTTTTTGTTTTATATTCTAGGATTATGATTTCTATCTGAATTAGTTAGATTTATATTCTATCCTCATTTACCACTTTTACAGTTAGCTAGCCGTTCTCTATCTGTTTCAAGGGGTTGACTTATAATGGAGATATTAGAAGATAAACCAGGAAAGCAAATCTTGTTATTGGGAAATGAGGCTATTACAAGAGGGGCTCTTGAAGCAGGTATTGATGTTGCAACCACATACCCTGGAACTCCTTCTTCAGAGATTGCTGACACCTTTTCGATAATTGCAAAGTCATTTACAAAACAAAATAAAGACCCTGGTTTTTATTTTGAGTATTCGACTAATGAAAAAGTTGCACTTGAAGTCGCTGCAGCAGCATCGTTTTCTGGTTTGCGTGCTTTAACATGTATGAAACATGTTGGATTAAATGTTGCAAGTGATGCATTCATGACTTACCTTTATGTAGGCTGTAGAGGTGGACACATTATAGTTTCGGCTGATGACCCGAGCTGTCATTCATCACAAAATGAGCAAGATAATCGATACTTTGCATTGTTTGGCAGTGCACCTATGCTTGAACCGTCAACTCCTGATGAAGCTAAAGAGATGACAAGAATAGGATTTGATTTATCTGAAGAGTTGAAATTACCTGTGCTTTTAAGAACAACTACTAGACTTAATCATGTTAGGGGCTCAATTGAATTAAAGAAGATTCAAAAATCAAGAGGTAAAGGCCATTTTGAAAAGGACACAATGCTTGTTCCAGTTCCTGCAATTGCAAGACTTCAACATCCAATCCTATTAAAGAAGATGCAGCAAGCTGAAAAAATTTCAGAAAAATCAAAATTTAATAAAATAATTGACATAGGTAAACCTGATGGTTATGGAATTGTAACATCTGGTGTTTCTTACAACTATGTTATGGAACTTGTCAATGATATGAATCTCAATGTGAAAATTTTAAAACTTGGTATGACACACCCAATTCCATCTAAAATGTGTAAGGAGTTTATAAAATCCTGCAAGAACATAATTATTGTTGAAGAACTTGAACCTATTCTTGAAAACCAAATTAAAGTAATGGCTTATGATATAGGATCTAGTGTAAAAATATATGGCAAATCATCTGGGCATTTCTCTCGCTTATATGAATATAATCTTGATATTGTAGCTGATGCATTTTCAAAAATCTTCAAATTTAAAAATCCATTTACAACTCCAAAAGAATCTAAAATTAAACTTCCTAGCCGTCCGCCCTCGCTTTGCCCTGGCTGCCCTCATAGAGCTACCTACTATGCAGTAAAAAAAGCTGCCCCAAAAACAACTATTTATCCTACAGATATCGGTTGCTATACATTGGGTAAAGCACCGCCATATGAGACTGCAGATCTTTTACTTTGTATGGGTTCAAATGCTGGAACCGCTTGCGGTCTAGCTATTGCAACAGATCAAAAAATTATCTCATTTATGGGAGATTCAACTTTTTTCCATGCTGGAATTCCACCTATTTTAGATGCTGTCCACCATAACCATGATGTTGTTATAACCGTTCTTGATAACAGAACAACTGCTATGACTGGCCATCAACCTCATCCAGGTACTGATTTTGATGGTATGGGGCGTCATGCTAAAAGAATATTAGTTGAAGATGTTGTAAAAGGATGTGGGGTAAAGCACATTGAAATTGTAGACCCAAATAAAATCAAAGAGACAACAGAAGCATTTAAGCGTGCACTTGAATTCAAAGGGCCATCAGTTGTTATTAGCAAATCTCCATGTATCTTATTGGAAAACAGAGATAAAAGGAGACGAGGGGAACAGATTTCCGTCTATGAGATTGATCAAGAAAAATGTCAAAAATGTAAAATCTGCATCAATCATTTTGCCTGCCCTGCTATTAATTATGGAGAAGATGAAAGCATTGTGATCGATGAGCAACAATGTAACGGCTGTGGCAATTGCGCGGATATCTGTCCTTTTGATTCAATTTCCCCAAAGGAGGCAAAGAAATGAAAGACAAGACAAACATAGTTATAACGGGTGTTGGCGGACAGGGAGTTATAACGGCAGCAAATATTCTTGGAAAAGCAGCACTTAAGGCAAAAATTAATGTTTTTGTTTCCGAAGTTCATGGCATGGCACAACGTGGAGGATCTGTCAATTGTTCAGTTAGAATGGGCAATGTATCAGGGCCCTTAGTTGCAGATGGAACCGCACATGCAATTCTTAGTACAGAACCCATTGAAGCACTACGCTACATCAAATATTCAAATAAAAATACAATAATAATAACAGACATAAATTCTGTGATACCTTTCACTGTCTCTGTTGGTATGGAGGAATATCCTGAGATAGAATCAGTATTTAAAGAATTGACCAATTATGGAAAATTATTCAAAATTGATGCAGTTAAAACCGCAAGAGATGCAGGTGCAATTATAACAAAAAATATTGTAATGCTCGGAGCACTTGCTGCAGCTGATGTTTTACCTTTTAAATCTGAAATTCTTTTAGAAACGATACTTGAGACTGTTCCATCAAAATTCAAGGATATGAACAAGAAAGCTTTTGAAGGTGGATTTAAGACTATCAAGAAACACTAGTTATTTAACCAATGTATTTTTTATCTAATTTAATCTCATATATCGGTGAACTATAATGTTCTGTGTCGAATGTGGTAAAGAAGGACCTATATTCAAAGATGGTGCATGTCTTAGTTGTTACCTTAAAACACATAGATTATCCAAAGGACCTGAAGTGATAGATCTGCCTGTTTGTACCCATTGTGACTCTTATAAATACAAGAATACATGGTCTAATGATTTATTTGGAGAGGTAATAAGAAGAATAATTAAGAATAATTTTCAAATCAGCAGAGAATTAAAAAAAATTGACATAAACACAGAATGTAAAGAAGCCAAGGACGGAAAATCTTGCAAGGTTTATGTTTCTGGTTTTTTAGATGATGTTGAAATCACTGAGGAGCATGCCATCCAAGTTCGTTTGAAAAAAACAGTATGTGATGTTTGTTCCAAGCGCTTTGGAGGATACCATGAAGCAATTGTTCAAATAAGAACAGATAAACGAAAACCAACAAAAAATGAGATCGATGACATCAGAACAGTTGTTGAAAATCTCGTAAAAGATTTACAATCCAAGGGCAACCGGGGACTTTTTATTACTGATATAGGAGAGGCGCGTGGTAGACTTGATTTTTATATGAGTGAAAAAGGGCCAGGTCTTGTCATCGCTAAAAAAATACAAGGTCAATACGGGGGAACAATTAAACAATCATCAAAAAATATTGGAATGAAAGATGGAATGCAATTATACAGAATGACATATCTTATACGACTTCCACCATATGCTAGAGGAGACTTTCTAAAACATGACAATTCAATTTTTTACATTAGTTCAATTCATGGAAACAAAGTAAAATTAATTGAACTTAAAAGCTGGAATGAAACAATGATGGATTTTAGAACGATACATAAAGCAAACATACTAGGCGGAAAAGAACTTATCAAGGAAATGATTTTAGTCAGTCAAACTAAAGGCGAAGTACAGCTAATGGACCCTAAAAATTATGAAATAAAAGTAGTAAAAAAACCAAAATCGGTTTCATACAAATCGGAAAAAATTCAAGTCATTAAAACTGAAAACCAGCTATTTATTTTTCCAAAAACCAAAACCGATATATAGAAAAAAAACATAAAGGCACGGTAAGGGAGAGATAAATTATGGCTAATAAAACGTCGTTAGGATTGGAAGAAAATATAGCAGGAGCTCTTTGTTATGTTTTTGTATGGATAACAGGAATTGTATTTTATGTTGTGGAGAAAGATAACAAATTTGTAAGATTTCATGCAGTGCAATCTATACTTGTTTTCCTTCCACTATCAATAATAAGTTTTCTGTTTGGTGGAGCTTTTGGTTTAGTTGTATATGGTCCAGGTTGGATTTTTTTAGCGTGGATTAGCTGGATCTTTTGGGCGATTACAATTATATTATGGTTAATACTGATGCTGAAAGCGTTTCAAGGCGAAAAATTCAAACTACCTATCGTTGGAGATATTGCTGAGAAAAATTCATAATCTCCTCTCATTATTTTATAAAACAGCATCAATTCTCGTTCTATCAGGTATTTTTCCAGCGACATTCATCTTAATATTTTTTCAATTTCTTTTCTATTTCATATATTTAATATCGTCCACATAAGTTTTATAGTAATAATATGTAACGTCTTTTTAAAGAATTATCTTAGTCATAATTTTTAATGTGTTTTTGTTTTTCAATTTTTATAAAACTAATATTACTAAAGAAAGAATAAAAAGGAATGTTATCTAAGATATTTTATTCTATTTATGTGCCTTGTTGTTCTAAGTTACCTGCTTGGGGGGATTGAGTACAGCCGCAATTATTTGGTATATAAGTTGAGCCTGGTGGTAAAGCAGGTGCATATAAACACAACTCGAAAAAAATAGAAGCAAGTATCATTGCTATAGTGCCATAAGTACCTGCCAAAACCCCATTTATAAAGGCAAGAATTCCTTCTTCGTCGATTATATCCCTGATTGCGTCTTGGGTTTTATCCAAGGCTCTCGCTACATAAATTACTATTAGGGAGAGAATAATAACACAAAAAACAGTTTGCTCCCAATTGAGAGGCATTATTTGGTCTTCAATCATTATTTGCATCTGTTGAAAATTAGGGTCATCACTGTAATATATGGACAACTCTTCGATTGCTGTTATTATTATATCGTTTATTTCCTCTGCAGATAGTGTGCTAGGATCTGTAATAATAAGTTGTGTATCATTAGTTGGTTCTTCTTTACGTTCTTCGTCAGTGAAACAACTTGGGTCGTCAGCAATAGCTGTAAATGGAATCACCAGCATAATTGTGGTAATAAATATCGCAATCAATATCTTTTTTTTCATTTTTTATCACCTTTTCATTTAAATTTTTTCTTTCTTCTTTTTTCATATTTTATTTGGTATTAATTTTGGAAAAATGTCAAAATTTAACCAAGGAATCAAAGGGATAGGAAAAATTAGCCCCTTTCTTCCAAAAATTAATTGTGGAAGGATTTTTGGCCTACCCCAGTAGTTACGATACCATCTATTGAATGAGGATTGTATAAATGTAGATTTTATAAAACATCTTTTAAAATTATTATGATGGATTTTATTGTGGTTGCTATCTTTAAGACTAATCCCTTGAAAATTGTCTTCTATATTATTATGATGGATATCGTTTTTGTCACATCCAATTAGTCGAATACCAAAATGAAAACCGTCTGTAATGTCATTATTTCGTATTGTATTATTGTTTGAACCTTCAAGGTATAAAACTATGTCGAATTTTCCAGTAAAGCTATTTTCACAAATAAGATTGTTTCCAGAATCAAATAAAGATATCCCACTATACATTACTGATTTTTCATTGATAAAATCATTACCGCATATGATATTGTCATATGAGCTAAATAACACTAAGTCATTGTCTTGATATAAATTGAAATTATCAAGGAATAAATTATCGATAATTTGGTTATTATAGCATTTATAATATATACGCGGCAAATATCCTATCTCAATACCTTGTTGATTATTTGTAATTATATTGTTTTTAACTGTGGTGTAATTTGAATAAATTCGGATGCCTGCTCTTGGAAAATCTAATTCCTGGGAACAATTTTGTATTGTAAAATTACTGATATTAACAAAGTCTGCATAAACTGATAAAACATTGCCAAAAGTTCGTTCTCCATCGATAATTGTATTCTGATTATTTTCACCAACCAAATTTATCGTTTTATTAATCTTAATAGTTTCATGATACGTTCCATTATAGGCAAATATTATATTACCTTCAGTAGCGTTTGCAATACCTTCATTTATTGTTTTTACATGTGTTTCATCATACCAACTAGGATCTGCGTCGTCATCAACGTAAATATCTGCGATAATAATTGTAACACCATACAATTTTTGATTTTCAAATATACCGGCACTCTGGTTCACAACATTTGATGCAGAGGTATAACCTGCTATTAATAACAAGCTCACAATTGTTAAAGCAACAAATCTTTTTTTCATCATTTTATCAGTCCTCCAACCCTTTTTTCAAAATTTTTATCAGGAAAAGCCTTGGAAAAAAAGTTATAAAGTAAGTTGTCTAGCAATGGGAAATTACCTATTAAACATTTTATAAAATCTATCTGCGGTTTTTCTCTTGATGTTCTTGTAAGTGGCATCGACGCATAAGCATCGACTAGACCCCATCCATATTTATTATTGGGTGGACTTTCTTCTCCAAGAGGTATCGCGTTAGAATATAGAACATGTCTACATAAACTAAGTTCATTTTTTCTTAATATGTAATTTTTTTGTTCAGCTCTTGCACCATACCAAAGCATTGCAACACCTGCAACAAATGCTGCTGCTGCAGAAGTCTTGCCAACCCAAAATTCATATTTTTCTCCTACTTTATCTGGGTCTGTTGTTGTAATAATATTATCCCCTGGTGCAACTAGATCCACTTGTCTTTTATCATTATTATAATTTGAACCCCAATTTCCAGGGTAAATACACAATTCTAGATTAATGTTTACAGCACCTACACCTATAACACTTTGATATCCTGCAGGATAATATACTCCAGAATCGTCTCCACCATTACCAACAGATGAAATTAGTAATGACTCATCTCTTGAACTTATCTTCAAACATATTGCTTCTTCTACCGAACTATTACCTTTTCCTCCAAAACTCATTAATATAGCAGAGGGAGCCTTATGTAGTGATGTACAATGAGTAAGAGCTAGAATAACATATGAAACCCATGATTCACCTGAATTTGGAAAAATTTTTAATATCTCAAGATTAGGTGCATCTCCTGCTACACCCGCAATACCCTTGCCATTATTCATTCGAGCCATTGCAACACCTGCAACTTTTGTCCCGTGCCCTTCGTCAGTATCATCATCTGCAGTTCCATCATTCTCTAAAAAATCCCATTGATATATATTTGCTGATTTCAAATCTTCATGGTCAGAATCAATACCTGAATCTATAATTGTTAACCATGTTAAATCCATCTTACGAGGTACCGCCCAAGCTTTATTACAATTTATTGCTTTAATTCCCCATTGAGACCCATTTTGATAATATGGATCATCAGGGCCATCACAAAGATAACGGATATCATCTAAACTGGCACATTCGACAATATCATTTTTCTCAACTTCTTCTATAAATTCAATTAAATCACTTCTAGTTGCCTCTAATATACCAACATTTGCTTCTGGAATTCTATCTGTAATTGTATAATAATTACCATCAACTTCGATTTCTTCTATCTTACTAACATCTATAAAATCCTTGAAAAGGACCAGAACTCTATCTGGATAATAATAAGTAACTTTAGGATTGTCTCTAGGTGCACCAGGATAATATGCTTTGTAAATTAAATCTTGTGACTGTTGTTTAATAATATCTGCATTACTTACTTTTACACTACTAATCGTAGGTGCAACAGCCACTAAAAGCATCAAAGTTACAGCCAGAAATGCAAATGATTTCATCATTATTTTCCCCTTTCCTTTTCTATTATTTAAATCAAATTCAAATTTCAGTCATATACTGGTTGGAAAAAATAAGGAGATAAGATTTGTTTTAAAAATGGAAATATCTCCAAGAATCTTTGTAAGCAACTGTTAAGCGGTCTGTCAACTGATCTTGATGTTGGTTTAAATCCAGCTATCGCATTTAGAGATCCACCAGGTGCAGCATATGAAAAAATTCTTCTAGTTGTTAATGGTGTATGTCGACTTCCTTTAATTGTCACTTGACAATTACGCATGATTAAATGATCCCTATATTTAGCCAAATTAAAATCTGAACTGACATTAAATGGATCAATAATACGCTTTCCTTGTTCGCCTGGAATATCTCTATTTTCAACGTTTCTACAGCTAATATCTACAATTTCACCAACTTTACAGTTGTTTATTTCACCAAAAATTTCAATGTCATGTGTCCATGGATAGGTTGCATAATATGATAAAAAGGCATGTACAGATCTTCTCAACTCTTTTACTTCAGGGTCGCCTTGATTTGGGATGTCATCAATTGCTCCCAATAAAAGTTCTAATGTCACTGCAATTGCTTTTAGATCCAAAAATAAACCTGCAACAACAACTGCTTCTAATAATACATTTCCTGAAACAATTCCCTCGACTAAAGCAATAACTCCTAATATTCCTGCGTATAATTCACCAACAAGTAATGCAATGCATGCAAGAACTTCTAGAGTTGCTGCGGAACAATTGCATAGCGCTCTACCAATATCTAAGAGAAGTTGAACAGTTTTTCCAAGCCAACCAAGACGATCGCAACCTAAAAAAGTTGGTATAATAATTTTTGCATAAACGTCTTTGAATATTGGAATTTCTACAGGATAATTTGGAAATTCAATAGTTTCATTGTGATCTATCCATTGTTCATGTGGCCTACAGGCTTCTAAATGATTTCCTGAAGGTTCATAGCCTCTTTCATTTAGTTTATCCCAAAAGTTACCAGTTGCAAATCCAACATTATTACTTTGATCAGGATCTTCTAAACCCTGTTCATCTAATAAACCAGTTTCTAAATCTGCAATTCTTCCTGTTAAAAATATTTCGTTATCATAATCAATTCCTTTAACTACAGTAATTGCTACTGGATCATCATCTTTTCCTAATATAAGCGGTAAATCCTTTGGCCATTCCCAGGAGGCAAGTTCCCAATCATTGTTATGAACCTTCAATACTGCTCTAGGTTTACCAATATATAATCCATCACCTACATTTTCTATTGTATATTTTATTTTATAATAAGCAATATCTTCTTTTTCGTGGTAATTTTCAAATATTGCTTCTTCAAAAGTAATTTTTAGATCCCAATTTCCCGATCCTGCTATAATATTTTCATTTTCAGAAACATTCATCTTCTCTATTATTAGTTGTGCACCATTAATTGCGGGTGCAAATGCAACTAAGATCATCAAAACAACAGCCCCAATTCCAAACAATTTCTTTTCTTTCATTTCAATTCCCTTCTTTTTTCATCTTACTTAAATTTCATAGTTTATATATTTTTTAGACCATTTTTTTAATTTAACATTTTTTCATCTTCTTTTTTTAACGCCTCATAACTTTTTTTTCATAATTTATAAATTCATTAAAAATTGGAAGATTAGTGGAAACAACTCTTGTATTAATTGAAATTTTTCTAGTAATAATACAATCGATGGGTTGGATAATTGTTTATTTCTCCGGGTCGAAAGAGACGTATCTATAATTTCGTAATCATTATCATCATTTTCATTAATTATTTTTAATTCTCCCGTAAAATCATCCACCACAGTTGGTACTACAATTTTTACTGTGATTGTTACTATTCCATCCTCAGGTTTTAAATTACATCCACTTGACGGTGTGAATGTCCAAGTTCCCCAACTTGGCCAACTATCAAATTTCCAATCAAGCTCTGAACCAGAACCGCCCACGTTTTCAATTTTGATGCTGTCTTCGATTACTTGTCCAAGTTTAACATAACCGAAATGCAGATTAGCAGAGCATTTTAAGTTGGGTTTAATTAATTTACCTCTTACACCAACGTGATATAAAATAGTCCAATCATCATCTTCTGCCCACACCTTAATATCGACTATACCGCTATCACTAACATAGTTGTTTGAATTAGATGTTTGTTCCCATACCCATTTAAAATCGTCATTGTTTCCTAAGTCTTTACCTAAACGGATATATTCTGCTTCAACCCAATTGTAAACATAGAGATTAGGACCATCACCAATCCAACCCCAGTCAGCAAATTCGACACCAATTTCCATTCCATCCTCAACTTTCACATCACCGATATCAAACTCGTACCAGGCTGTTGCATCCCCTGCCCATATGCCTTCACCCATAGAGACTTGGCAGCTGTTATAGTTGTATATATCGCCAGACCTTTTCGAAGTCTCAGTACCACATTTGATCATTGCAAATGAAATATCATCCTCATTAACATCTAGATAAACTGTATCCTGTTCAATTTCGCATACACCATATTTTATTCTAAACCAACCACTCTCTCCCCAGTATTTACCCCAACTGTTTTTACAAATCCAATAACCTGGATTATCATTATATCCTACAATTGCGACAATGTGATGACCGGATAAAGAACCAGATGGTTCATATATTCCCTCAGAGTAATCATAAAAATTTCCATAGACTTCCATACCTGTTGGAAGAGGTCCGTATTGAATTAAAGCGTTTTTTATTGATGATTGTGATGATACAGAACCCCAGTCATCGATGCGAATTACCAAATCTTCCCAATTAGAACATTTATTAGAACATGGAGGTACAGAACCACTATAACCACTTGTATAGGGAAAACATGATTCAGGTATTGCTCCATATGTTTCTATAAATTGAAAAATCGAATCTAAATACGCTCCTTCACAACCATTTATACCACTAACCCAATCTTTTCCACAAGAAACCATATACTGCTCTGATAGATCTATAGAAAGGTCTGGCTTGTTGCTTTTGATTTTTATACAAGATTCCATTGCCGCATAGGAGCCAAACGCGTAACAACTTCCACAATTTCCCTGGTTTTTAATTGAGGTTGTCCAATCTTTTCCGTCTTTGTTTCGCCAGTCCCAAGAGGAAGGAGTAATACCTAAAAATTCTTCTTCAGGTGGTAACGGATCTCCACCTGGCAAAAGCCCTGTATAATAAAAGTTATTGCCGGAGTTTTCATATTCACTATTATCTAAATCTATATTCTTATCATTTTTACATTCACAATTATCTATTTCTATATCTTTGTTATCTTTATCTATATTGACTTTAATACTATTTATTATTGGACTTGTTGTTATTAGTGTGACAAGAAGAACTATGATAGCCCCAAATAATTTCTTTCCTTTCATTTTATATCACCAATTTTATATTTTTATTCATTGTTACGATATATAAACATTTTAGTACAAACATAATCAGGTAGGATATTTTCCCATACAACTTTTTTTCATTCTTTTTTTCGCTTTCCACCATAAATCCTTATATTTATCTAATAATTATTATATTTGATGTAATAATATAAATCAAAAATCATTCAAAAATTATCAAATTGAAGATATTGTTTAAACAACAGCAGAAATGACATATTTTGCTATAAAAATCAACAAATTTTTTTTACATATGGCCGGATATGTACGTTTTATGCAATTTCATAGCAAAAAATTATGCTGAGTGTTACAAAATTTAGCAGATTGTGCAATAATATCCTATCCTAGTTAATTGAGTGATTACTATATTGAGGACGCTTATATCATTTAATAATATCTTTTTTAACGTCATAGGCATTTATATTAACTTAACATATTTCTAAAAAAAATGCGTGTAGCTGTTAAATTTGCATACGACGGAAGAAAATTTCATGGTTATGCTAGACAACCTAACCTAAAAACAGTAGAAGGAGAGTTAATAAAATTATTAGTAAAGCATGGTTTTATTGAAGATGCAAAAGAATCCTTTTTTAGATCTGCAAGTAGAACGGATAAAGGCGTATCAGCGTTATGTAATGTTATTGCATTTAACACAAATACCACTAAAAAACATCTTTTGCAAACATTATCTAATGAAGATTCATCAATTCTTATATATGGCATAAAAGATGTTGAGCCCGAGTTCAATCCCAGATATGCAAAATTTAGACATTATAGATATTATCTCCCAGTTGCCAATCTTGATATAGAAAAAATAGTATCCGCCTCAGCTTATTTTACAGGTGAACATGATTTTAGTAATTTTGCAAAACTAGAACCACATAGAAATCCTATTAGAACAATTGATAATATCCTATTTGCACAAGAAAATGATTTTTTAATCATAGATTTTTTTGCTCAAACGTTTCTCTGGCATCAAATAAGAAGAATTATTTCGGCTTTAATTAAAGTAGGAAAAGGCAAGCTTGATGAAAAAGATATTAATGAAACTCTAATAAATCCAGATATAAAAGTCGATTTTGGTTTAGCACCTGCTGAACCTTTGATTTTAAAAGATGTAGTTTATAATTTCAAATTTGAATATGATGAAAAGTTATTGAATGAGCTTAATTTATTAGAAGAAAAAATTCGTTCTTCTTTATTGAAACAATGAACTGTGTCTTCTAATAGGGAGCCTATATTTAATTTAGTTTTTCTCAATCTCTGATATTATAATAGCTCCAGCAATATATCCGCCTACTCTGGAATAATCCGGGTGCCAACAATTTGCCAATCTTGGATAGGGAGATGGAGAGGCTACTGAATAGACATCATGTGAAGCACTACTAGCATTGTTATGTTCAAAAGGACTTGAGCTAGGTTTATTAAAACTTTGTAAGCGAGAAATCCCCAAACTTTAGTTTGAGGGATGAATAGCGCTTGTTTCTCTCCAGATAAACTCTTTTCTTATTAGATTTGTTATTACTCCTTGGGTAGGCTTACTTGTCAGAGGCGAGTGCTATAGAATACCTGTCCAGGAGCAAACAAATGTGGATTTAGTTGGCGGAAGCCATAGCGTTGGCCAGAATTTGTAACTCTTGGAATCATGTCCTATGTTATCGGTACAACATGTTTAAGCTAGAGGAAAATAAAAAACTTTGTGAAGAAATTTTGAGAGAAGTAGCTGAACGACATAAAATTAAAATAACTGAGTTGAGTATGATGCCAGATCATATTCATACGGTGATTGAAATACCGCCAACGATGAGTGTTTCTAAGGCGCCTCAACTGTTGAAAGGTGCTTCATCTAGAGAACTTTTTAAAAGAAAACCTAATTTTAGATTGCGTTATCCAAAAGGTCGTCTTTGGAGTCCTGGTAAGTTTTATAGAAACGTTGGTGATATTGATGCAGAAACAGCAATATAATATGTGCGTGATCAACGATTTCAGCAAACCTCTTTGGATGTTTTTACATAGACGAATAACAGGGCCTCATAAGAGACCCTGTCATTCATAACGGGTAATATGTCACAAATTTCAAAGAAGAATTTGAATATTTAGACGACATACAAATAAAATTTACACCTGATGAAAAATATGATTTATATGATAAAGATTTACAAGATATCAATTCAGAAATGCTAAACTTGTATCCTTAGTAGATACTAGGGATTTACCAGAACATAAGAATGGAATTAAAAAAGTGATTATGTGGTTTAAAAATGAAATATTCGATTGTGATTCCTACAAAGAATAGAGTAGGATTGTGTCAAAGATTAATAGACTCGATAGACAAGGCAATAATTTTTTCTAAAATCAAACCTTCTTTTTTTGAATTAATTGTTGTTGACGATTCAGGAATTAAGCATAAGTATTTTTCTAAAATTCTTATTCCAAAAATATTAGTAAATAAGGACAAACATAACGCGGCATATTCCAGAAATAGAGGAGGAAGGATTGCACAAGGGGATTATATCATATTTATTGATGATGATGTGGTTGTTAGAAACCTTTTTTTTAAAAAAGTTGAAGAAATTAATAAAAAATATAATCCTGATATTTTTGGTGGCGCAATAGCACCAATCAAAAAAGAATCGATAAAAAAGGATATACCCTCTATTTTTTTTACTTATCTGTTATCGTTTTGCAGCCATGGGAATTACTTAACGGGCTCTAACTTAATAATGAAGAAGGAAGTTTTCTTAAAAAATAAATTTAATGAGTCAAATGAAATTGCACCTGTGGAAGATTTTTATTTTTTTCTCCAACTTAAACGAAAACAAAATTATAAAATTTTACATGTCTGTGAAATTTTCATTTTACACGAAAATATAACATGGCTAGATTTATTTAAAAAAGTAATCGAATATGCAAAAGGTCATAAGCGAATTTATAAAAAAATTAAAAAAATAGTGTTTGATATAAATTATGAGGTTATATCTATAAGGAAGGAGTATTCAATTAGAAGACGTTATAAAGAGTTGAATTTTCTTTATAAAAGCCTCCTCCTTATTCCTTTAGCTATAACAAGTGTTATATTATTAATAATAAATATTGGAAGTTTTTTAAAATATATTATACACAGCAAAGATTTTTATCAGAAAATATTTATCAGAAAAGAGAATTAAGATAAAATTTATTTTGAAAACTGACAAAGTTTTATTAATAATAGAAGGAATAAATCAATTTAAGTATAAGATTTCAGAGTAGATGGAAATTTATATGAAATATAAAAAACATGTATCTGTTATTGTTCCTGCATATAATGCTGAGAATTGTATAGAATATTGTCTAAAAAGTCTATTGAATTTAAACTATCCAAGCTATGAGATAATTATAGTGGATAATAATTCTACAGATAGAACAAAAGAAATTATAAAAAAATATCCAGTAAATTATTTATTTGAAAATAAGAGAGGATCCTATTCAGCACGAAACAAAGGTGTTAAGCATGCTACAGGAGAAATAATTTGTTTTACAGACTCTGACTGTATTGTTGATAAGAATTGGTTAACGGAGATAATTAAACCTTTCAAATATAATAAAGTTGGGGGAGTAGGCGGTAAAATAATACCATTATTTAATGATTCAAATGTAATAGAAAAATATTCTGCTAAACTTGTTTCTAACAAATTAATGAATAAGACTCATTGGATTTGTACGGCTAATGCTGCATATCGGAAAGATTTAATAAAATTTGATGAAAAATTTAAAAGCTGGGGGGATTACGATCTTTCATATAGGTTGTATAGGAACCATATCAAATTATCATATAAAAAGGAAGCAATAGTATACCATGCATCAAGAAAAACCCTTAAAGGGCTAGTAAAACAAATTTTTAGATATGGATTTTATCATCTTATGTATATTAAAAAAAATCATGATTTAAGAATAAATATAGATATTAATTCGTATTTAAAATGATGTTTCATGCAATTTTAGGTTAGTAGGTGTTATAATAAAACTCTCAGAATTATAAAAAAATCAGTAATTTTTGAATGCAGAATGTTAATAATAATTGTTTTTATGCTCATTACAGCGTAACAAAACGAAGTTTTGACGATAAATAAGGTCGTGCGGAATTTAGAAATACAGATTTCAAAGGAGTTAATCTGTAAATCCCATGTTACTTGACATTACAGAATCATAAATTATTTATAGTAATATTTACATCAAACCTGATGAGGGATTAAATATGAAAAAAGTATATCTATGTAATCCACCAAAAGGTTACTGTCCAAGTGTAGACATACTGGAAAACCATGTAAGAATAGGTGAAGACGAAAACACTTGTACACTAACTATAAAACAATGGAACATACTCAAAAATAAAATAAAGAACAACGAAATCTAAATCATGGACAAGTAACTTTATAAATCTTTGAAAAAATATACGGTTATCTCTCCTAGGGATATAATCTATATAGCACATATAAACTTATGGAAAATGTGGAAAATCTATATTTACGTTACGGCCTGCGAAGGAAGACTACTAGATGCTAAAAGAATTTTTAACTATTTATCTCGAAACAAATATGAAATTACTGATAAACCACAAGATGCAGATCTAATTATTTTAGTAACCTGTGCATCCTGTAATAAATCAACAGAACATTCGTTACAAATGGTTAAAAAATTGCAAAAATATGATGCAAAACTCATAGTAGCAGGTTGTCTACCTGCTATTGAACCAGAACGGTTATCTGAAATTTTTCATGGTAAAACATTAATAACGAAAAATTTGGACAAAGATATAGAAAATTTATTCCCCCCAAAAAAACAGGTAAAATTTGAAAAGGTTGATGATCCAAATATTTTATTTAGAAATTTTTATTTAACAACCTTATCTAACCTTATAAAACAACTATTTGTTAAGTATAGATTGATTGAAAATGTGTACATTCGATTTAGGGGGCATATAAATAAAAAATTGTCAACTGAACACTCGTTTCTTTATAAATGGATTTTAACAGAGGAACCTCTGTATTATGTCAGGACATCGTTTGGGTGTTCTAGCCATTGCTCTTATTGTAGTATTAAAAAAGCAATTGGCCAATTCCGAAGCAAATCTATTGAGCAATGTATACAGGAATTTATTAATGGGCTAGATGACGGATATAAAAATTTTGTTATCGTGGCAGATGATGTTGGTGCATATGGAATTGATATCGGCAGTAATTTACCTGAATTATTAAAAAAAATGATGGAACTAGAGGGTGATTATAACCTTTTAATTCGAGATCTAAATCCGCAATGGTTTATTAGATATTATGCTGAATTATCAGAAATTCTAAAACGACAGAAGATTACCAATTTAGACATTCCTATTCAATCTGGAAATAGTCGTATTCTTAAATTAATGTATCGTTATTCAAATGTTGATAAAATGAAAAATGCTTTTTTGAGATTAAAGAAAGTGTTTCCAGAATTGACATTAAACACTGATGTTATTGTGGGATTTCCAACTGAAACATGGGAGGAATTTAAACAAACACTAGATTTTATTATCGAAGTTGGATTTGATGCGGGAGCTTTCTTTGAATTTTCATGTAAACCCGAGACAAAAGCAGAAACAATTGAACCGAAAATCTCCCAAATAAAAATCATTAATAGGTTTAAATATACAACAAAATATCTAAAAAATGCAGGATATGACGTATTATATCAGCCAAGATCACAACGTATCCTTTTTAAAAAGAAATAGGTTATCAAAAAAAATATTCATTAGGAATAACTAATTTCTACTTCTTTTCTCCATCCATACTAATTACAGATTTTGATAAGGTTGATTTTCGAAGTAGAAACATATTTATATTTAGCTGTAGCTATAATTGTTAATGAAGTATGTTTACATTCAGATTAACGCTTGTGCTAAGATGAGATATGCAAAAAAATTCCTTAAAAAAGAGGGTATGGAATATTCAATATTTCTAACACATTTTTTTAATTTGGTAAAAAATTAATGATCTCTTTTCAAACTTATAAACTTGGATAACCGCTTTAATTTATAACCAAAGTTGCATTTAAGTAATAGATTTTTTAATTCACGAGTAGAAAAACCAGGTACGTTCATAACAGGATTTAACATAGTATATTCAGACCAATCCTTAGTTAGCAACAAGTTTTTTTCTTCTGCAATTTCATAGATCCTCGTTCCCGGAAAAGGGGTAAGAAGAGTAAACGTAGCAGACATTAAATCAAGTTTATTTGCAAAAGCAATAGTTTGATTAATCATTTCTTTTGTTTCGCCAGGAATACCTATTATAAAATTACCGGCAGTTTGTAATCCTCCCTCCTTTGCTTTTCTGACGGCTCTTATTGAATCCTCAACTCCAAAACCTTTACAAAGAAAATCAAGAGTTTTTTGAACGCCAGATTCAAAGCCAAAACCAACTGCATAACATCCTGCATTTTTCAATTTATAAACTATGTTTTTACTACATAGCTCCACACGTGTCAAACATGTCCAATTTAAATCTATATCTTCTTTTTTAATTAGCTCGCAGATTCTCTCTACACGTTTTTTATTAATGGTAAATGTATCATCTGCAAAAGAGATTAGTTTAATGTTATATTTATCTGTGAGAAATCTCAATTCTTCAATAACATTCTCAGGACTTCTCGTTCTCCATTTTTCACCCCATAATGCACGAGAGGCGCAAAAAATACAATTATAAGGGCATCCTCTACTTGCAGAGATAGTGCTAAAAGGGGCCCCTATTTTTACAAAAAGCTCAAGACCAAATATTTTATACCGTTCTTTATATTTCTTCATAGGCAATAAGTGGTAAGCTGGAAAAGGCAAAATATCCAAATTCTCTATCAATTTTCTATCCTGATTTTCGAAAATTCTTCCGTTTAATCTGTAAGTTATTCCTCTGATTTTAGTTAAATTTTCTTTTTTCTCCAGCAGTTCTATAAATGTTTCTTCTCCTTCTCCACGAACTATCACATCTACATTTAAATTCTTCTCCAGTGTATTCTTAGCTGTTGCAGTTGGATGGGATCCGCCTAATACTGTCATACAATTATGATTATTCTCCTTAGCTATACTTACAATTGACATTGCATTATTGATATTTTGAGTCATAGCAGTAATGCCCACTACATCTGGATCAAATCGTTTTATTTCTTTTCTAATATCATGTATTCCGTAATTTAGAAATGTTGAATCTAAGATTCTAACAGTATGACCTACTTTTTCCGAATAGGCTGCAAGATACCCTATTCCCAGAGGCGGGTAAATTGCCTGATTTTTAACTAGTGGCGGCTGAATGAACATTACTCTCATTTCAATAACAAAAATCTTAGTTATTGATAATATAGTTATTGTAAAAATTACTTTGTCTTTAAAAATAGCGGTCTCTCTTAAAATTTATAAACTTCGGCAAACATTTTAATTTATAACAAAAGTTCATATTATTTGTCTTTTTACGAAATTTCTTACGCGTAAAGTAATATTTTGTTGATCTGTTATAAAATTTCATAAAAATTATTAATTATTACTGTCTATTGTTAACTGTAGGAAGTTATTGGTTATATGAAATTTTTATTCATCTATCCCCTATGCGGGAATCGAAAAACTCTCTTCAATAAAAAGCTATTCAAGGGTGGAGATATACCCCCAATAGGAATATTGTATCTTGGGAAGATGTTAGAAAATAAAGAACATAAAGTAGATGTTATCGATTGTAATGCAGAAGGTATAAATGAAAATGCGATAAAAAAAGCTATTCTCTCAAGTGATGCTGTTGGCATGACTATATACAGTACACCCACAGTACTATATAATTCTATTATGTTATCAAGCATAATTAAGGAATGTGATTCCAGTATTCCTCTTTTAATTGGTGGACCACATTGTACAGTAATACCAAAACGTTCACTTATTGACCATCATGCAGATATATGTGTATCTGGAGAAGGAGAGAGAGTGATAACACTTCTTGCAGATGCAATTGAAGGAAAAAGAAAACTATCAACAGTCCCAGGCATTTTCTATAAAGAACACAATAAAATAAAGCAAACTAAACCACTAAAGCAAATTGAGGATTTAGATAAAATCCCATTTCCAGCAAGAGATCTTGTTGATAAATATGAATATGGTTATATGTTAGGAACAAAAATTGCGAGAGGAAAAACCACATCTTTTCTTACATCAAGAGGGTGCCCACATCATTGTAAATACTGTCAGTTGAATACGATTATACCAAAGTTTAGAACTAGATCGATCAACAATATTACAAAAGAAATCGAAGAAACAGTAAACGCTGGATATAACACACTTGTTTTTGTGGATGATAATTTTTTCACTCAAAAGAAAAAAGTTGAGGAAATAATGGACTTCATCATACATAAAGAAATAGATATAGATTTATGGATCACAGGAGGACGAGTCGATTCAGCTGATAAAAGACTATATGAAAAAATGCGAGATGCAGGTGTAAAATTTATCAGCTTCGGTATCGAATCAGGAAATCAAGATGTAATTGATTTTTATGACAAGAAAATAACACTTGATCAGATAAGAAAAGCAGTAAACTTAAGTAAAAAAATGAATTTTTTTACATCAGGAAATTTTATATTAGGTGCCCTGATTGAAACAGAAAAACACATAAAACAGACAATAAAATTTGCAAAATCTCTTCCTCTAAATAATGTGGGTTTCTTTGTTTTAGATTATTTTCATGGATCTCCCCTATGGGCGGAAGCAGTTAAAGATGGCAAAATTCAGCTAGATGAATATTTGGTAGTAGCTGATGTAGAAAGAGGTCTAAGCAATTTCACAAGTGAAGAATTGATTAACTATACAAGGAAAGCTTATAAAAATTTTATCTTAAATCCCCATCTCTGGACAAAAGAATTATTCCATTCTTTTGCCACAAAAGATTTTCTTTCTTTAAAATTAGCTCTGGAATTATTACGCCAACATGTGTGAAATCATTTGTCAATTTATAATTTGTTGAACTATTACTCGGTATATATTTGTAATCAACAATCCTCCCAAAGAACCTCAAATTATTTATTGTAATATTTACATCAAACTAGATGAGGCATGAAATATGAAAAAAGTGTATGTTCTATCATGTGATGTTCTTTTACTGTCATAATACCAGTTTTTTTAGAACTCGAAGAGTTCAGTCGATGCAATGTATAGAGACTTCACTTTTTCAAAGTGGAGATATGGAATCGAAACATCATTTTCACTTATTTCTTAATGCTCTGTATACAAAATATGCTAGTCCCCCATATAATACAACTGATCCAAATGTGAGCATTGCTATTGCGGATAATGGTAATGTCATGCATTAATCCCCTTTCCCTTGATTTTCATCAATACAAAAGAGAGAACAGTTATGATCCGAAGTGGCGCTATACCCACTAACACTATCAACCATGCTGGTTAATCTGGATGGGGATTGTTAACAACATTGTTTATTGTTGCTACAACAAGTATTATTGTTAGAATTGCAGGTATTACGAATTTGATTAGAATGTCCCACATTTTCCAAGCTTTATTTCTGATGTTTCATTTGCATGATCTCGTAAACACCGTAATCTGAACATCCAGCCCATTCCCATTTTTTACCAACCTTTTCAAATGCCTGAGGCGGTGTTCCTCGCGCCCAGTGTCCAACAGAGAACTCAAGAATTAAAAGAGGTATTCCTGCGGTGAAAATTGCAATAAAGAATGGTATTAGAAAACCCCCTCCTCCATTATCATAGCAAACATAGGGGAATCTCCAGACATTTCCTAGACCTACCGCTGAACCGACTGCTGCCATGATGAAGACAAATCTTGAATCCCAGAATTCTCGTTTTGCGATGGTTATTTCCCCCCTAAGAGTTATAATTATATTCAATTTTTATAAATATGTTTAATTATAGGTTATATAATATTTAATAATTTACATTTCTTTTTTTGTTGTTATTGTGTAACCCAAAGACATGTGTCACCCCTTTGCTATTAGGGGTCTTGACCAAAAAACCCTTAAACAACGAGGTGAC
>JAHWGK010000041.1 GCA_020054495.1 Thermoplasmata archaeon
CTTTAAAGCCACTATGTAGGGTTTCTGTCAAATACATTTTCTTGACTAATTAGCGAGAGCTTAATGTCAAATTTGGGTTAGTAGACAAGAAAAAAATGAGTTCCTTAGCAAAAGCAAGGTTAAAAAATCAGGAAAAAATAAGTCTTCTGAGAGGGATTTATATCTTAAGAATGGTGATTCTTTGGCATTTTTTTACATTCGGAACTACTCTAAAATAATATTTAGCGTCTAGGAATTTCGTGTGTCTCAGTAAATTCAGCAGAACGATTAGAAAATTCTTCCAGAGCAAGCTGCATATCGATTGTTATATCCCTTAGAAGTTGATCTAAATATTCGTTTTTAAATTCTTTCACACCGTCAACATCTGAAAACAGTTTGCCAAGATACCCTCCATCATCTTTATGTATTTCAATATTATATAATGTTTCTTCCATGTTGCACCCTCTTCTTCTCAAATTTAATAAAACACATGTTATATAAATATTTTTTGGAACTTTTAACGATTATTATATCATTCTTTTAATAAGTTTGTTAATTTCTTTACCTCTATATCCTAAAGCACCCTTGTTTGCAAATGATCTTTTAATGCCCTCATACCCGTTTTTAGGTGGGTTGAGTCTAAAAATTGGTTTAACATTAGGTATATCTTTGTATTTGATTTTGTTATCAAGAATTGCCTGACTGAGTTTATCTATACCATCATAAGATGTAGCAGATTTCAGGTAATCGTTGGTTAGTTCCTTGTCACCTACTAGTTTGCCTCTTAAAGTGATAAGCTTTGAAAGCATATCTTTTTCTATTTCACCCCAGGTTATGTAATCCTTTGCAATCTGCAACATACCTTTGATACTAGGTTTTTCTTCTAACAGTACACAATGATTTACCCTGGTTAAGTTCAAAAGCTGTAAAGTTTTTTTAATATCAGGTTTAACGTTTACTATTCCTCTTACTCTTACTACAGTATATGCCAATTTTACGCCTCCTTTTTTTCAAGTGTTGGTTCTGATGGTTTTTCTTCTACTATTGGTCCGATACTACCTGATACTATACCAATCTTTTTGATCTCGTCTTTCATAATACGCATATCTGAGTTTTGTTCAAGTGCGTTAAAAACAGCTTTTGCATAATTAACAGTTGTTTTTGTTTTACCCTTTGTAAATGCCCAGCAGTCTTTTACACCTGCAAGTGTAAGTATTTTTTTTGCAACATTTCCTGTTGCAAGACCAATACCATGTGGAGCAGGTCTAAGTGTTATTTCAACAGATCCACTTTTTCCTTTTATGACGAATGGAACCGTATGAGGTTTTCCACAACCACACTCCCATGAACCGCATCCTCTTCTTATTTCAATGACATTTAATTTGGCGTTATCTATTGCTTTTCTAATACTTGACCCAACTTCCTTTCCTTTGGCCTGGCCAACTCCTACAACTCCATCGTTGTTTCCAACAGCAACTGTTATAAGAAATTTTACTCTTCTACCCGAGTCAGTCATACGCTGAACCATATTTACATCTAGTACTTCATCTTCCATCTCTGGAAGTAGAACGTCAATAATCTCAGGTTCTCTAAGAGGAAAGCCTGTTCCCAATGCATCATTTATACTCTTTATTTGTCCACTTCTCACCATTTTTCCAAGCTTAGTCTTTGGATTCCATTCTACTGGTGTTGCCTCTCTTCTTCTTGCAGGTTTTCTACTTCTACGTCTTCTACTAGATACCGCCATTATTTACCCCCGATTATCTTACTTTTGATATCATTTACAGCGATTGTTATCTCTTTATTCAAATGCTTACCCATAATTCTATCCTCACTTGGTATTTTTTTTTCAGAATGAGGACATTCAATTCCTACATCAACTATTCCTTTAACTGAAGCAAAAATCTTAGAACCAGTACTAGGCGAATGTCGCCCAATATCAAGAACACATTCATCTATACCTTTTCCTTTTGCTTTCTTTCCAGCAAGAACTCCTGTTAAATAAGCAGCAGGTGTTGTAGATGTTGAAAATTTCCAGTTATATTTATTTATTAGCTCCTTTGAATTAGCATGGGCAAGGATGTTATCTCCTCCTTCTTTATATTCAACGAACTGAATCTGTATATTTTGAAGGGATTTTCTTACAACTATTCTAACTTTTCTTGATCTGAGTAGTTTGAGTCTTTGTCTGTAATCGGTTTTTCCTTCACGTCGTCTTCTTGGTTTAACACTATATCGTGGCCCATGCATTATTGCTTAACCTCCTTTAAAATTCCATCAGAAACCAAGTGAGTTTTAAGATGATGTTTGCTCCTAAATTCACCACCTTTTGCCTTCCTGTAATATTTGCGATAAATTGACTTGTCGATTTGTTTTTCATCTCTAAGAGTTCTAAGATATGATCTTATTGGACGTATAGTACGCATCCAACGCTCCTTTTTAGGCAAACGTGCGAACTTTGCACCTTTCCGAGATCCATGTCCGCGCCTACGTCCTTTTTCCTTTTGTTTTGCAACAAATTTTTTTCGTCCACTTGAAATACCTATGATTTGTCTACTTTTTATAGCCTTACCATTAATAAGGACCCTAATGTCTCCTTTGGTAACAGCTTTCGCGATTTCATCAAGCCGGTCATGATCCATCCAAACTCTGTTTGCACCACATTTGAGAAGTGAAGCTGCCATTCTCCGTTGGTTCCTTAAATCAGTCATTTTGATCCTCTCACATATTAAGTATTCTAACCTCTAGCTCTTCCGCTTTCTTTTCAATATCCATGCGTTTTTTAGTTCCAACTGTGCTACCTATGCGTGCAGCCTGGATTTTTGGGTTAACGCTTTCAAGATCATTAACGTTATATACAATAACCTCTTCAAAACCAGAAGGATGAAGTCCACGTGTCTCTTTCGGACCTCTAAATCCAATTCTTACCTTGCTAGGTCTGTATTTTAAATTAATTCGCATTTTTGATGATATACCGTCAGGTCTACGCCAGTTTTTTGAAATTCTTTTGTATCTAAACCATTCCTCTCTAAGAAATTCTGGCGTTCTCTTTTTGATTTGCTTTCTTAATCGTAATCTCTCTTTTTGCTCTTTACTAAGCTTTGGTTTTCTCTTCACTTTGTACTCTTCTTCCTTTTCTTCAGGGATTTCAACTTCTTCTTTTTTTGCTGCCTTGGGTTTCTTATCAACTTTTTCCTCATCTGCTTTAGGCTCTGGTTTTTCTGCAGGTTTCTCTTCTTTTTTATCCAATTTTTCTTTAGCTTCAGCTTTCTTTGAAACTTTAGTTTTTGCAGTTTTTTGCTCTGGTTTTTCTTTTAAGTAATCTTTGATATCTTTTGCAATATTTTCAGTTATACCATCAATTTTTACTAAATCTTTAGCTGGGGCTTCTTTCAGCTTTTCAAGTGAATTAAAACCTTTATCATAAAGGAGTTCAGCTTTAGCTTTGCCAACACCTTTTATTTTCGTAAATTCTTTGATAATGTCTCCTTTTGCCATGTTTATCTGCCTCCTTTGCTAATCCTATAAACTCCATCTTGAAACACACGAATATCTCTTTTTTTCACTTTAGAAGCACGTTCAATATTTGCAACAGTTTGTCCAACTTGTTCTTTGTCAATACCTTGAACAGTTATGTCCTCGGCTTTTACTTCTATGGTAACGCCATCAAGTATTCTTGCCTTACGAGCTGATCTTTCACCAAGAAAGTTATGAATAACAAATTCATTTCCTTCAACAGAAGTCTTTATTGGAAAATGAGAAAACACAGTTTTCATTTTATATTCGAATCCCTCAGTGACACCTCTAATCATATTGTTGATATGTGCATTAAAAGTCCCAATCAATGCCTTTTCTTTTCTTCTCAAATCCTTGCCATGTAGCTCAATAACTTTTCCATTGACTGCTAGACCTATTTTTGGATGGGAAAAAACTCTTGACAGTTCTCCTTTTTCTCCTTTAATTTTTAGAATATCATTTTCTATTGTTGCAGTAACGCTATCTGGAGTCGTTATTGTTTTTTTCTCAGCTATTCTTACCATTACTAATCACCATTAACTACTAGTACACATATGCTAGCAATTTCCCTCCGATTCCATTTTGCTTTGCTTCACTCTGAGAGGCAATACCTTTTGTTGTTGTTAATATCAATAAACCAAAATGTTGTGCGGGAAGATACCGTGATTCCCATTTGTCCAGATCATCCCTTTTTATTGGATATCTTGGTTTTATTACACCACAGTTATTGATGTTTCCTTTGAGTTTTACTTGAAAAATCCCTGCTTTTCCATCATCAACCTGTTCAAATTCAGTGATGTATCCTTTTTCTTTTAACAGGTTTAAAACTCCCCCGATAAGTTTTGAAGAAGGCTGAATAATGCATGTGCCTTTTCCTTTTATTTCAGCATTTTTCATTGTGGATAAAGCATCTGCCAGTGGATCATTTAACATTTTTTCTTAGCCTCCTTTATGAATATTTTTTAAAACCCAGTTCTTCAGCTTTTTCACGGAAGCATTGTCTGCACATATGTAAGCCATAAGCTCTGATAAGGCCTCTTTTCCTACCGCATCTTTCGCATCCTTTGATTCTACCGTATATCTTTTTTCTGCCTTTTATTTTCATTCTATGACCTCTACGTTAAACCTTTTTGAGAAGAAATCCATAGTTTCTTGTTTTTTCACTTGATGTCTGTGAGGTATTTTTCGTGTTGCTATACGTCTATGTTTAACTCTGTATCCAGGTTTTTTCATTGTGATACATACGTCCATTCCAAATATGCCGATGTTCGGATCGTATTTTTGACTCTTAAAAAGAGTATGATCTGATATTCCAAAGGAAATATTTCCAACATCATCAAAAGAGTAATCTGCTATTTTATTATCTCGGGTAATCAATGCTTCTGTTAGAAAAACATCTGCGTCTTTACCGCGAAGTGTGACTTTACATCCTATAGGCATTCTCTTTCTGATACCCCAGTCTTTGTTTATGGTTCTTGAAAGAGTTTCTATGGGTTTGTGACCAGTGATGTTTTGTAGCAACGTTTCTGCTTTTTTAAGTCGTTCACCTGCTTCACCTACCCCAATATTTATTGTGACTTTTTCAATTGTTGGTGCAAAGAGTGCCTGTTTCTTTTTTGGATCTATTTTCTTTGTTGCTGTGGTAGTTGGTTTTTTTGTGGTTTTTTTAGGTTTGGTTTTGGTAGCACTCATTGTATCTTCACCTCAGGGAGTTCTATTGCAGGTTTTGCTTTACCAATAGGAAATACATACTCTTGAACTGTAGTAAACTCAGACTTTCCTTTCATTTTTGCAAGGTTTGGTTTTGATGAAGAAATAATATCTATATCTTCAATATTTGCCACTTCTCCAATGTGGCTGCCGCCTATAATCATGGATACAGTTCCTTTTTCAAACTTATAGATGTCACTGATTTTTTTATCCTTAAAAGATATCTTCAGGACATCTCTTGTTTTATATTCATCTTTTTGTATGATTTTATTTCTGCCATCATGAAGGTTAAGTTGTATTTGTTTTCCCTTCAAAATTGTTTTATTTTCTATGCGGCATAACTTCCAAGTAGCATTCTTTGATGCTGTTGGTATAAGTATTAGTTTACCTTTATTGTCAAATAAAATCCTATAATCCTTCTTTAGTTTTGGAATAGATATTACATCCATTAGTCCACATGGGAACTTATGACTTTTTCTTTTAACACCATCAACTAGGATATCACCATTTGCCATGACTATTTTTGCTTCTCCTAAGGTGTCGACTAATTCTAAGTAATTTCTAACAATAAGACCAAGGGGTATTGATTTCTCAAGAGGATGTGGGCCTGGTGCTGGTCTAACAGTCCAAGGCTCATCTTTTCGATGAAGCCGTAGTGTCCTTGGTGCATTTAATCTCTTTAAATGTTTGCTCATTTATTTTCCTCCTTTTTCTTTGTGGTTTTTGTAGGAGTTTTTTTCACAGGTTTCTTTTTAGCCGGTGTTTTTTTCTGCGGTTTTTTCGGTTCTTCCTTCTTAGGTTTTGTCTTTGCAGTAGGTTTCTTTTCTACTTTTTTCTCATCACCTTTGGGCTTTGGTTTTTCCTCTGGTTTCTCTTCTGGTTCTTCTATAGTTTCTTCCTCTTCTTCCAGGGCTTTTATTTCCTCTTCTCTTTTTCTTTCTTCTTCTTCTTCTTCTTTGATTTGCGTTTTTGCTTCTGTCTCTATCTCCTTTTTAGTTTCTTCAGTAAGCCCTCTTTCAAGTTTTTTCCTTCGCCATTTATCAGTTAAATTTAATTTTGTAATTTTTACGTTACTTGGATGAATCGTTTTTGCAATTTTTGTACCATCCGCTTTAGGCATTGTTATACCTTCAATTTCAATATTTCTTTTGCTTACATTGATATCTACGACTTTTTCCTCATGTCCCCTAAAGCTACCTCGCATAACAAGTACAGTATCGCCTTTAACCACAGGGACAGCTCTTTTATCATATTTTAATAATAGATTTTCTTCAAGGTGTGCAGAAACCCACTTTCTTTTTTTATGAAGAGGGGCGTTAAACAATTCTTTTCTCTGTTTTCTTGGTTTCATCGATTTCATTTCTATCCTCTCACACAATTATTGATGCATTTGAAGCAATTTTTGGGAAACGTTCTGCTGCCTCAAGCGCGACAGGCCCTTTTATCATAGATCCTTTCGTTTCTCCTGTCTCTGTAACTATTACCGCAGCGTTATCCTCAAATTGAACCATAGTGCCATCTGATCTTCTAAATGGTCTTTTCTGACGAACTATTACTGCTCTAAGAAGCTGTCTTCTCATGTCTACCGCACCTTTTTTAACACTGATTATCACCACGTCACCAACTCCTGCTCTAGGGTAACGCCTATGTGTCCCTTTCAACTTTAGAGTCATAATTATCTGCACTACTTTTGCACCTGTATTATCAATACATTCAAGTCGAGCCCCTACTGGGAGTCCTCTCATTGTTCTACCCGCGATACCTTTCATACTATTTTCACCATCATAATTTTTCAATAGTTACAAATGATTTTGTTTTACTAATAGGCCTGCATTCTGCAATTCTAACCTTATCTCCAACATTAATTTTCATACATGGTGGGCAATGTGCAGAATATGTAGAAGTTCTTCTCTCGTATCTTTCATATTTTGAAACATAACTCATATACTCCTTTTTCACTAGGATAGTCTCTTGCATTTTAACAGATGATGCGAGCCCTGTGATAATCTGCCCTCTAACTGGTAAAGTTCCATGAAATGGACAGTTCTTGTCATTGCAGCTCTCTGTAGGAGCTGTGACGTTTAACCCTATGTTTCTTGCTTCTTCTTTTTTTTCTGCCACGTTTTTTCACCTTATCTTTTTTATTCTATCTTCAGGTCTATACGCTATTTTCAAGCCATTAAGCGTAATTTTATTTCCGTCATAGTCAAATTCAAATGTTGCAGCTTTTTTCGCAATCATTTTCTTTTCATTCTTAATTTCTATGAGGAAGGTGTTTTTTGTCTCATCAACTATGTGACCAGATTTCCCTATCCAACCAGGATCTTTGCATTCTTTGACCTTTACATTGAGCCCTATGAGCTCCTCTCTTGCAAGCGTTTTGTTATCCATATTATCCTCTCTTAGAGAATTTGATTGCATAGGGTCGGTTGAGTTGGTTTCTATTTTTATATTACTTCAACCGTAAATCCCATTTTCTCCAATGTTTCCTTTACTTTTATTCTATGGTCGCCTTGAAGTTCTATCTTTCCATCTTTTATCGTACCGCCACATGCACATTTTGATTTTAGTTGTGTTATCAGTGCATCAATGTCAAGTTCATGGGCGTCTATACCATCAACGATGGTCATCATTTTCCCATATCGTCTTTTGTCAACAGCGATATTAATTTTCTGTTGTTCTCGTGCGATATCTTCACAAGCACAGATTTCTTTAGGCAGACCACATACGTCACATATGTCGCTCATTTATTTTTCTCCTTCCTCCCGCATGATAGTGAGAAACTTTGCAATTTCCATTCGTATCTGCCTGATTTTACCAGGCGATGGTGGGGACCCACCCATTGCAGCTACTCCCCTCTCATGCATAAGTTCGCCTTTTAATTCATTGAGTTTTTCAAGCCTTTCTTCAGGAGTAAATTCTCTGATCTCTTTAGCCTTAAGCGTCATTTATACAACCTTTTCAAGCAATTTCTTTAAGTTCTTTACAATTTTTTCAGCAGTCTTTCCACCAACACCGTTTACCGCAGCTAAATCATCGACATCCATTTCAAATAACTCTTCGACTGACGTAACCCCGGCTTTTTCAAATTTTTTAACAACAGATGGGCCAATCCCTTGGATTTCAGTAATTTTTTTGATATCGGTTTTTTTCTTTTCAACTGGTTTTTCTTCTTTTTTCTTTTCAATTCCTGCTTCTTCTTTTGGTTTTTCTGTTTCAGGTATATGTATTTTAATCTCATCAGGTAGTTTTGCATCAGGTTTCATAATTCGAACTTTTACTCCAAGAACTCCTGCTTTTAATTTTGCTACAGAGTATCCAATATTCATTACTTCTTTTGCTGTTTCTCCACAGTATTTAACATGCCCCTGTGTAAATTTCTCAGTTCTGTGCCTTGCACCGGTTAGTTTTCCAGCAATTATTATCTGACAACCTTTTGCTCCTGCATCCATAATTCTTCTAACGCTTGAATGTCCTGCACGTCTGAAATGCCATCCACGTTCAAGTGCTTCTGCAAGTTTTTCTGCCATTATTTGTGCATTAAGTGAAGATCTACTTCCTGCTTCTTCAATCTCAATTTGAGGATTGTCAACATTAAAATTATTTTTGATAGCCTCAGTTAGTTCCTTTATTTTACTACCGCTTTTGCCAATTACCATACCCGGGCGTTCTACAAGTATATTTATTCTTGTTCCCATTGGTGTTCTTTGGATATTCATTCCGCCAAAGCCAGCACCTTCAATTTTTTTAATAAGAAACTCTTTAATCAGGATTCTATTTGTATTTTCCCTTATGAATTTTCGTTCACCTGTCATCACTCTACCTCTTCAATGATTATTTCTACATTAGTTGTTTTCCTATGTTTATTAGTAGCTCTACCATGAGCTCTAGGCATACTGCCTTTAATTATTCTGCCGCCATATGTTGAAATATGAGAGATTTTCATGTTTTCTACATCAAATCCTTTGTATTCAGCATTATTCTCTGCATTTTCTAAAGTCTTTAACACATATCTAGCTGCCTTTTGTGGATAGCTACCTGGACCAATGCTTTTTTGATGAGCTCTTTTTTTATTGTGAAAAACAGCTGGGAGAGGACGTTTCATATCAATTATCTCTTGTAAGTATTTCTTTGCATTCTCTGTTTTCATGCCTTTTATTGCATTAGCTAGATTCATAGAATCTTTTCTAGAGCAGTGCAGTTCGTATCCATATGCTTTTGCAGTTTTATCCGGGTCAACATTAGTTGAATATTTCATATCTCATCACTTCAATGGCATATATTTTGAGGATCTAGTGGCTCCAACACCAGGTCCAGTATGTGCTACTTTCTTTCGTGTCAACGCAAATTCACCAAGATAATGTCCTATCATGTTAGGTTCTATGTGGACTCTTTGAAACTCCTTACCATTGTAAACAGTAACTATATGATCCGCAAAACTTGGTAAAATTACCATATCCCTGCAATGTGTTTTAATAGGGTCGCCAGACTTCGCGTTTTCAATGTCTCTTAGTAACTTATCTTGTTTTTCTGTAAAACCCCTCTTAAGAGTTCTACGTATTCTAGATGGAAGAAGTGGCATTAGTTCTTCAATTGATAATTTTTGAAGTTCCTCTAAGCTTAGTCCTCGATAAGAAAATTCCTTTTTCTTAATCTCAATTTTCTTTCTTTTTGCTTTTCTTTTACTTCTTGATGAACCTTTAAATCCCTTTTTTGTTGCCATTACTATCTACTTCCTCCCAGTTCGTTTTGCAGCTATACTTCCAACTTTTCTACCAGGTGACGCACCTCGTTTTACTGTACTTGGTTTTCCAACATGCTGATGAGCACCACCGCCATGAGGATGATTTACTGGGTTCATTGCAACTCCTCTGACAATAGGATATTGCTTACCTCTAGCTCTAAAAGCATAATGTTTCTTACCGGCTTTAAGGAGAGGTTTATCTTTTCTTCCGCCTCCAGCAGGTAATCCAATAGTAGCTCTACATGTTGAACTAAGAGTCTTAAATTTACCCGATGGAAGCTGTATTACTGTTTTTGTTTTGTCATGTGATACTACTGTTGCATTGCTCCCCCCGGCTCGAACAAGTTTACCACCATCGCCTGGCGATAACTCTATATTATATATTGGAGCTCCCTCAGGTATTCTAGCAATGGGAAGGATGTTACCAATCTTGATATCGTTTTTACTATCTGTGAATTTTATTTTATCCCCAGTTTTGATTCCTTCTGGGGCTAAAACTAGTATTTTACTATCATCTTTTAACTTGATACTTGCAAGAGGAGCAGTACGTCCAGGATCATGAAGAATATCTTGAACTATTCCCTCATTTTTTTCGTTTCCCTGAATATATTTTATTCTGCCTTTATATCTATGTGATGGGGCGTTAAATTTACTTTTTGTACGCCCTCGTCTTTGTTGTATCAATCTCTTACCCATATTTTTACCTCTAGAATATTCCAATCCTCATGCCAATATCTTCAGCTTTAAACTCAGGCATAAATGTTACAATTGCATGTTTTCCTTTCTTTGTTATTCTGGTGTTAACGTTTTTTACTTTTGCTTCAAACAGTTTTTCTACTGATGCTTTAATCTGCTGTTTATTTGCATCTCGTTTAACTACGAACTCTAGAGCATTATTTTTCTCCATGAAATTCATAGTTTTTTCTGTCACAAAGGGGTGATATATTATTTTATATGGATCCATCACTTGGTACCCCCTATTTCTTTTAAAGCAGACTTTGTAATTATTGTAAGTCGCCCTGCATCCCCACCAGGTGCGAGATGATTTATGTTTATTTGCTCTGGTTTAACAACATCTACACCTATTAAATTGTCAGAACTTTTTTGAATTTCATCTTTTTTTGAAATAATTAATATTGACTTTGGAGTTTTGTATTTCCTTCCTCTTGTCTTTCCTTTTCCAGCGCGTATGTGTTTTCCGTTTGCAGCTCTAATGATATCATCATAGACTCCTATTTTGTCAAGAGCTTTTATTACATCTTTTGTCTTTTTGATATTTTCAAATTTATCTTCAACAATTACTGGCAATGTTATTTTATCATCAAATTTATGTCCTCTTTTTGTGACGATTTCTTTATTTTTTGTTGCAGCGATTGCTGAGTTCTTTGCTAGTAATTTTTCTTTTTTATTCATCTTTTCTTTCCAGTTTTTTTCTGCTTTTGGAGGATGTGCCCTTCTACCGCCTACTACACAAGGTGCAAGTGCTGCTCTTTGCCCTTGGGTAAGTCTAGGAACACGAGATTGTCCACGACCTTTCCCAACTGATGCGGTTGCATGTTTTTTACCCGCATATGGGTCTGCTCCATATGGTTGTCTCATGTTTGAATGAAGAACATTAAATGACTTTCTTATGACATCTGGACGATATGAAGTATTGAAAACCTCTGGTAAATCAATTTTTTCTGTTGAAGATCCATCGATTCCATAAACATTAACTTTGACCATAATTATGCCCCTTGTTTACTTGTGGTAGATATATATGATATCTCTGTTTTTTCAACCTTAACACCACGTTGATATCTCACTGCATCTCTCATACTTATAAGTCGTTTAGCCGGTCCTGGAATTGATCCATGTAAAAGAATATATGGGTTTCTTACAACGCCATAATGAGGAAATCCCCCTGTAGGCGTTATTTCTTCACCATTTTCGCCAATTTTGAGGACACGCTTATTATATTCAGTTCTTTGATGATAACCCATTTGTCCTGCTTGTGGAACAGTTGCTTGAACCCAATTTGGATGCCATGAACCTGCAGTACCTATCATCCTACGATGTTTTGAATTCTTATGAGTTAGAAGTTTTACACCCCACCTTTTAACGGCTCCCTGAAAGCCTTTTCCTTTAGTAACGGCAATTGCATCAACCATGTCTCCTTCTCTTACGACATCATTTATTTTTAATTCTTTCCCAAGAATCTCTTTTACATATTTTATTTGTTCTTCTATACTTCCACCACTTATTCTCATCTCGCGTATTTCAGGAGTTTTTTTCGGAATACTTGTAACAAGTTTTGGTTGAGTGTAAATTATAGCACGTATTTCATCAGCATCTTTAGTAAAATCCCAATTTGTCTTTTTCTCACTCTTTGTTAAAGGTAATCTTTTTGATAATTCAGGATCTAGTTTACTCGCCCATTTTTCTCCTATTGTCTGCAGTCCGTTAAATGTTTTTTTATAAGCTCTAACAGCTGCCACCTTAATTGGCGGTGCTTCAACAACTGAGACAGGCATCATTACTTCTCTACCTGATGTAGTTGAAGTTGGTCTGTAATCAACTATAAAAGCATGGGTCATACCTGCTTTGTATCCTAGAAAACCTTGTATCTTTGGTTTGTCATTTCCCTCAGGCCAACTTTTTATATGTGGGGTTTCAGCTCTTGCTCTTTTTCGTGGCGAATAGCCCATAGATCCCCTTCTTGGATGATGTCTATTAGACATAATATACCCTCAAATCATTTTTTCTAATTGGATAGATTAGTTGCTTTATTTGTCTAAACCGTGACATTTCACAAACAGCCAAAAACATTTGTCGAGCTGTTTGATATTGGGATTCTTAGAGAATTGCCCAATGGATGTCTGGTGAAGACAAGGAAATAAGGCATTATAGATATTATATATAAAGGTTATTGCCAGGGGTTCTGTGTAATATAGCGTTGGGAATTTTACGGTGGGAAATTTACGTTGGTCATTTTAACAATAGGATTCTATAGACGTAATGCCTTTTATTCTTCTATAAGTTTACCACCAGGATTAAACACAAAACAACCTATCTTAGTCCAGACAAAACCTTGAAATTCAATAGATATATCTGTACCTAATTCTGGAACCTGAATTTCTACAATAAATTTAAAAAGTCCAAATGTGTAATCAAAGTACTCCCAAGCATTTTGAGTATATAAAAAAAGTGTATCTCCATAGTCAGGTTTCAGTTTAAAAGGTAAACTAGCGTCAAATTCATCTAATACCCTGTTTTCTTTTGTGCCTATTAGTGTGGTATACATATTAAGAGTTATTGGTATGTCATTTTGATTCCATACCATCAGTTCAAAGAAATATATAGGGTAGCCTAATAATATCATTAATGTATCAAAAGGGTATGTACCCATAAGAGTTATTTTAAGATTATCATGTGTTAACCCTGGTTTTGGTGATGTGATTTCTTCAGATGGTAAAATCTTTTGTCTAAACGAAATATTACCATTTCCAGATACTAAAGGCAGACTAGCAAAACTAAGTAATATTATTATTCCTATTACAAATCCTTTCTTCCAAAACTTATTTTTATGCATATTATATCCTCCCTCTTCATATTTACCACCTGATAAGAAGTATTTAAAGATATATACCAGTTTTTAAAATTAAGGTGGATTTAACAACTCTCCTTTGATTTCTGATACTGAACTGCTTTATGCATAAGAGTAAGCCACTTATTCTTACCTTCTATCGTTATTCCCGCTTCCTCACTTGGTGTTTTAGGTTCTGTGTAAAACCAAGTCGTAAATTCCTACTTTAACTCGTCTGAAGTATTGCATATATTAATTACATAATATTATTTGGTTATTAGATATCTTAATATTGGCAATTGATCCATGATTTTTTCCAATAGTCGAAGTAACAATGGGTTTGTTACTGCTTTGTTCTTAGTTATCGTTAATTGGAAATTGTTCTGTGGGCTTTTTGCTCCGTATTGATCTTGTGCTTTTGCTATAATATTAAAATCTCCTGCTGAACTATATGTGTGACTAAACGTAGCTTCTTCACCTGATACATATGGTCCTACATAGTCTTCTATGTGGCCGTCTCCCCATATAATCATGTAATATACATCGTGTCCTTCTGGATCTGTTGAAACAAAGGTGAACTCTAGGGGTATTCCAACTTTTCCAGTATTTGGACCTGTTATTGTCGGTTTTTCTGGAGGCTGATTTTCAACAATTGAGATGATAGCTGGTTCTGACCAATCACTTTGAGCGTTGTTTACATCTTTTGCAATTACTTTTACCTCATAGTCTCCAAGTTCGGTCCAAATATGAGATGCTTCTATGGTTTGCCCAGAGGGATATGGTCCAATCCATCCACTATCAGTTCCGTCTCCCCAGTCAAACAAATAATAGATGTTGTCTCCTTCAGGATCTGTAGTGATGGTTGAAAATGTAGTCTCTATGTTTATAGCCCACTCTTCTGGTCCATTTGGTTCTGTTGGTGTTTCGGGTGGTTCACTCATAATTTGTGCTTCCGAAAGTTCACCCAAGGTTGCTATTATTAACCTAGAAACTCTGGTGCAATAATCAAGGTCCATATGTTCGATGGTGTCCCCTGATGAATGATAATATGAATTGAATTCATACTCATGATAAAAAATTGCATGATAACCAAAATCCCAAAAACTTGCGTGATCACTTCCTGATGATGATCCACTTGGGACAATTGTTAATTCAAAATATTCATCATAGTTTTGATTAACATCTTCAGTGAAATCAGTAATCCACTGAGATGCTGAATTTTCATAGATTTTAACCATACTAGCTTGAGTTGGATTTTCTGCATAACCTATCATATCACCATTTAACACACCAACAATATTATCACCATTTTGATAAGCCTCCTCAGCATATTCATGACTTCCTAAAAGACCTTGTTCTTCTCCATCAAAAGCTACAAATCGAATTGTATGATTGAATTCATATTGAGTCATAAGGTAAGCGGCGGCAAGTACAGCTGCGGTCCCTGAGCCATCATCATCAGCACCAGGACTACCGGAGACACTATCATAATGAGCACAAATAACATAGATTTCATCACTACTTTCATTAACACCATATAATGTTCCTTCGATATTATTACCTGAATAACCATAATATGACCAGTCATCATATCTTGCTTCAAGTCCATAACTTAAAAATTCATCGTAGATATAGTCACCCGCATCGTGACATGCTGTTGAACCTGTTACTCTAGGTCCAAAAGCAACTAAATCTTCTAGGTATCCTAGAATAAGATCTTCATCTAAATTTTGAAGAATGTCAATAATAGTTTCTTCGTCAGATTGTAAAGATTTTGATGGTGGATTTGTATTTATTTGAATTTTTTCATGAGTCTCAAAAACAAAATCAGGTGCAAGCTCACCAGGATTCGGTGGAAGTCTACCATCGTCAAGATGTTTAACCGTTAATCTATAATTCTGATCTGGCTCAATATTTGTAATGGCAATATTATTTGTTTCATTTGCTGTTCCTAAAACAGGTATCGTATAGATAATCAGTAGCGTACATACTAATAAAATTTTAATTCCTTTATTCATTCTCTACCCCCTGAATTAACAAATGTTAATATGTTGTCATATTTAAATAAACTTTGGTAAAATGTTGTTTTTGAAAAAAAAGATTTGAAATAAGATAATTAGAGGTTTTTTTTATTTTTAATAAATTTTTTGCATAAGATAAACATCTAAACGTTTGCCAAACTTATAACCAACTTCTTTCATAATTCCAATATGCTTAAAACCCACAGATTTATGAAGATAGACACTTTTTTCATTTCCTTCAGTTATTCTAGCAATAACCGCATGTAGACCAACGTTGTTTCCTTCTTTTATTATAGATTGCATTAACTTCTTACCAATTCCTAGTTTTTGATGATCTTCTTTTACATATAATGATATTTCTGCTGTGTCAGAATACGCACATCTAGTAGAATATTTACTAAGAGAAGCAAAACCAACAACTAATCCAATCTTATCTGCAACTAATATCGGATTTTTTAGTCCATGATCTTTAAACCATTTATTTTGTTCTTCAAGAGATTTTATTTTTGTATCAAAAGTAGCGATTGTTTTAAGAATTGCTTCATTATAGATTCCAGTAATGCTATCTAGGTCGTTTTTTGTTGCATGTCGAATTATTACCATATTATATTTGATGAAATCTGAATAAGAATAAAAATGTATTTAAGAATTTTTCAAAAAACCCAAAAAATAAAGGTTTACTCAATACTTTATTTCTAGGTGTTTGTACAGTTAATTCTGCCCAATCACTTTCATCATCAAATACATCTATTGCTTTTGCTTTGATAGTAAATGTCCCCTGTTTATTCCAAGAATGCTGAAGAATTACTTCTTCTCCCGATCCATAGGGCCCAAATAAATAAATAATTTCTTCATCACCCCAACCAACTAAATACCATACGTCATTGCCCTCAGGGTCAGTTGTTGAGAAAGTATAGTCATAGGTTCTTCCTACTTGAGCAGCATTAGGCCCTGAAATTACCGGTAAATTTGGAGGCTCGTTTGTCTCCTGAACCCAAATCGTGGTTGTATCGCTTGCCTCATTATTTTCACTATCTGTAATTGTTAAGGTAACAGTGTACACTCCAACCTCTGAATAAGTATGAGTTGTCGTAACTCCATTTCCTGTGTTGTCATCTCCAAAATCCCAGGAATAATCTATTATTTCACCTTCAACACCAATACTTTCACTAGCATCAAAGTTTGCTTCTTGATTTAGATATCCGCCATAGGATCCCCCAGTATCAACAACAGGCGCCCAATCATAGCTATCAGGATCAAAATCTGCTGAGATAATTGATGCTCCGAACTGAGAGGTACCATCGACGTTTAAACCACCGTATGCAATGTTGAAGTACCCATCGTACCCCCAAATTGTTCCCCAGCTGTTTTTACATATCCAATAACCTCCACTGGGAATTGATGAGACATCCTTCCAACCAAGTATCATGATCACATGATTATAAGCAAGGACCATTTGAAAATCTGGATAATATGCGTTAGGATCGTGATTTAGTGCCCCCCATGTCATAAAAGCATCTGTTGCTTTGATAGGTGCGGCAATCGGACCTGTTTCCATGATTTGTGTTTTAATTGATTCTCGGTCGCTTTGGGTTCCATGGGATGTCCAGGAATCGTAATCTAAAAGTGGAACAAGTAATTCTATCCAATTTTCACATTTATCGGAACATGGTATTCCATCATCTGCTTGATACTCAAGACATGATTCAGGAACAACTCCGTTATGATAGTTACCATCAGGGGTGGTTTCTATTATATATCTAAGAGCTCTTGTGGTACTTCCACCCCGGCAACTTCCTGCTTTTGAAAGACACGAAAGCACATATTGCTCTGAAAGATCAGGGTTAAACTCAGCGCATCCTTCTCTAATTTTTATCATGCTTTCAAAGATACTGAGAGCTGCAAATGCCCAACAACTACCACAGTTCCCTTGATTTTTTGCAGGTGTCGTCCAGTCCTTTCCATTGTAATCCCTCCAACTAAATTCACTTGGTGTATATCCCGGAATTGGTTTAGACGTAGTATCATCTATTTCTGAAAGATCAGGTGGATTTTCCATAACAACATAGTCTGAAAAAATATCGTTGTTGATGCTATCCTCTTTTTTATAGATAGGACAACTACAATCATTATCGGTTGACTGTTTTGTATTGATTTTACTTATAGAACTAACTGTTGGCAAAACTGTGAAAAACAATAGCATGCATACTATAATACTTATTACTTTTTTTCTCATTTTAACCCCTTTTTTTTTAAATCATAATTCAATCTAGTTTATTATAATTAAGTCTAAGTCGGAAATTGAAATATTCTAGCTAAAATTGGAAAATTATCAATAAGTTTCTCAAGCATTTGTATTAACAAATTATTTATTGGATGTTTTGGTAAAGTTGAAAGTCTCGAATTAGCTGATTCTAAAGTAAATGTATGAGTAGTTTCTTCACCCGCATTAATAATAATTGTTGCTTCTTGAGCTTTATAACCTTCCATATACGCCCTAAGTAAATATTCGCCCTCTGGTAAATCGTTTCGGGAACAAATGCTACTATCACCATATTCTGGTTGAATGTCGTACCAAGTACTAGTTTCATAATTCCAGGCGTGAACAGATGCATTTTTTATTGGTAATTCAAGAACCCCTCCTTTTACATATACTTTTAATCTCCCATTTGCTTGACCTATTTGTTGTCCATTTCGCGGATTGGTGCCATATTTGAAAACCCAAGACATAAAATCTTCATTATGGTCAATTATTACTGATCCAGCATGAATTTCATTTTTTCCATCGTTGTCACAATCACCTATTGAACATACAGCAAGGTTACCAAAAGTGGGAAGAACAGCTTCTTCAACGTACGTACTGCCATTCCATTGCAAGATATGAACAAGATTTGTTCCAGCACAAACCTCAGCATTACCATCTTCGTCAACATCACCTACGTCTAATGCTTCAATTATACCCTCTTCGCCCAACCAAATTTTTTCATATTTAATCTCATAACTAGCCCCATTCCATTCAAAAATCGAAATCATTGGGCCTGAGTATCCGACATGGATTTCATTTTTTCCATCTCCGTCACTATCTTTTAATACACAGGCAAATGGATAAAAATCTTCCCCTGTTGTTTTTATAACAGTTTCTTCAAAGGTTTTTGTATCTTTATTCCAATCGAGTACAAAAACTTTAAAACCTGATCCAATAACAATTTCGTTTTCCCCATCTTCATCTATGTCTCCAAGTCCTGGCATATAAATATAAGTATAAAATTGAGCAGGATTATCCCATTCAGCTTCTTTTTTAATTCCAAGTCCATTCCATTTAAAAATTACAATCTCTGGAACAGAACTTCCTTCATAAGGTCCTCCACAAACAATTAATTCGTTATTACCGTCATTATCATAGTCTCCAATATAACAATCAGCACTTCCCCCTCCGTTTTGAAATATCCAAGAGTTATAACCGATTGTTTTATATTTACCATCTTTCCATTTATGGACAGATGTACCCCATGTTGCACCGATTTCATTTTCTCCATCGCCAGTTAAATCTCCAATTGCAAAACCTCCAGCGTCTGGATATTGAAGCGGATAAAGTGGTGGAAATAATGTATGCGTTTCCAGATATGTTTGTTTTGTTTCATCCCATTCAAAAATTCTAATCTTATTGTCTCTGCCAGCGACTAACATTTCATTTTTCCCATCATTATCGCAATCCCCAATAGGTTGGGGGCCTTCGTATCTTGCACCATAATGTCTATCTGATCCAAAGTTCATTTCCCATTGAACAAAATAATCATCACTGAAAATATACTCTGAAGTTTGATGTAGGATTTTGGTTTCGTCATTTCTTGAACTTATATTTGCAGTAGCTATTGAAAAATTGATTATCAAGCATAAAACAAAACATATTGCTACAATTTTTTTATTCATGTGACTCACCTAATTAACATCTGTTAACGACTTTTTAATATTTAAAATAATTGTTGGGCTATTATAGAACCAAAGATGTGTAGGGACATGAGATATGTCGCTTCTATTGACTCATGACAAGGGTTTTTTCTAATTTAAGACTTTTGACGAGAT
>JAHWGK010000042.1 GCA_020054495.1 Thermoplasmata archaeon
GCATCATCCCATCCAAAGGATGGAATGATCTTGTTCCCTATTTACATGTCTGTGAGTCAAAAAGTGCAAAAGCCTTGATAACAATTTAAAAGTTACAAACCCCCTCTTCCGTCTGTTTAAATTAACCATTGGGTTTCCCTTAATTGTATCTCATTTAACAATTGGCGGGAGAATTAAATGTTTTTATTATCACGAACCAGTTAATCTTAGTCACGAGTTAATCCCAATTAATAACTGTTCAGATGGGTTTTATTTAAATATGACTAAAGGATATTTAGGAGCATACGGTGGTTATTCTATGATGCCAGTTTATATAACTGCCATAGGTCCAAAAATAATAAATAGTAATAAAAATCCATATTTTCCATTTTTTGAATTATTGATTCCTTGTATCGGATTTTCTATTGCCTTCGAATATTTAAATAGCAATTCTCGCCCTATCACTTTATTTGAATATAATTTAGATGCATGTCTTTTTGGCATTTTAGGTGGTATTTAATAAAAAATGTTTTTCTAAAATTACTACAAATTAATAATTAGAATATATAAAAAGATATATCAAAGCATATACTTTATGATATATCCAACTGTGTATATTCCTTTTTATATCTATCTATAAATACTCTTTCAAATATCTTTAAATATATATTTTGGTATACATCATTCTCGCTTTTATCATAAATGACTTGTTCTAATTCTTCATTTGCCTCAATCCATATATCATTGCCTTGAATAGATATATTTCTAAAGTGTATACCCTGTTTACAATCATCGGATTGAACATATAATGTTGAATATTTACTACAATTAATCGGATGCTCATCATATTTATTTAAATCATAATCATAAACTTTATCGCTATGAGTATGTCCAGCTAATACAAGATCAACTTCATAGCTTTCACATAATTCAACAAATGCTTTTCTATTTCGGATAAATAAATCTCGGTCCTCACCTACTGCAGGATGATGCATTAAAACAATTTTGTGAGTAGATTCGCAATTGCTAAGTTCTTCATCCAACCACTCTATGTCATCATCATAAAGCCCTTCACCATGCCATTCAAATATAATTAGAGGATTAGAATAATAATTTGGACCTGAATCCATAAAAAATAAACTTACATCTCCATATGTCACAATATATCGATCTTCATCCTCAATGTGATTTTTATCAATGTAATTATGGTAATTTTTTAAATTACGAGTGATGACATAATCATGATTCCCAGGGGTTGTATAAATGGGAATGGTTAACTCAGAATCTGCATAAAGTTGGTCGTCTTCTTCATAAAAACAACTGACAAATGCTCGAGCATTTAAAGCACCAGTAGGGTCACTCCCAGCCCATTCACATAAATCACCAGTAATTACTACAAATGCAGGTGGGTTTTCAAAAGAATTGATTTTTTCCAAAACAGTTGCTAATTTTTCAGTAGTAGACTCAAAAATATCAACGATTTTATGTCTAATATGAGTATCTGTTAGTTGAATAAAATAAAAATCATTAAATGAACTGTTTTCTATTTCTAAATTTGATTGATTTATTCCAGCAACAGTTATTGTGCCAATTATCAGCATTCCAATTATTATAAATGTTAAGAATTTAAACTCCCTCATAAAAATACAATAGATGTTTAAAAGATAAACTTTTTCCCTGTAATTTTTTCATATGCTTCTTTGTATTTTCTTTGAGTTTCTTCTATAACATCCTCTGGGAGCTGTGGAGGATCTGAATTTTTATCCCAACCTGTACTACTCAAATAGTCCCTAACATATTGTTTATCAAAACTGGGCTGTGATTTTCCAGGTTCATACAAGTCAGCTGGCCAAAAACGAGAAGAATCTGGAGTTAATATTTCATCAACAAGAATAATCTTATCATCAATTTTTCCAAATTCAAACTTGGTATCCGCAATAATTATCCCTTTTTTTAATGCGTATTTGGCTCCTTCTTTGTAGATTTTTAGGGATAAATCTTTCATCTTTTCAGCATCTTCTTTACCAACTAACTCTTTCATCTTATCATATGAAATATTGATATCATGACCGGATTCTGCTTTAGTTGACGGAGTAAATAAAGGCTCATCAAGCCTGTCAGATTCCTTTAATCCATTAGGAAGTTTAATACCACATACCGCTCCATCTTTTTGATAAGATTTCCAAGCTGAGCCAGAAATATAACCTCTAACAATACATTCAATAGGAAGGACTCTTGCTTTTTTTACAAGCATACTTCTACCAATAAGAGTCTCTTCGTGATTTGTTAAATCCTCTGGAAAATCATTGACATCTGTGGTAATAAGATGATTAGGTACAGTATCTCTAAAATAATCAAACCAGAATTTTGAAATTTGTGTTAGACAAATTCCCTTTTTTGGAATAGGTTCATGAAGTACAAAGTCAAAAGCAGAAACGCGATCAGTTACAATGAGAAGTAGACAGTCATCAGCTTCATATATATCTCTGACTTTCCCTTTTTTAAATATTCTTAAAGGTAGATTTGTTTCTGTAACAATACCCATAGATCTTCACTCTCCAAACTATAATATTCTTGCACCTTTTTCAATTGTCTTATCTGAGACAACGTCTCCCTTTTCGGCCTGCAGTACTTTTCTATTATATACTGCTTTCTGTTTATCTCCAATGACCATATTTACTTTTTTGAAATCTTCGAATTCTAAAACATTTACTGGCTCTCTTGGGATACCTATTATAGATACCTCTGAGCCCGGACTAGATTCTCCGGGATTAAGAAGGGAGCATGTGCCTTTTCCATCCTCTGCAGCAAGAAGCATACCATTGGATTTGACTCCCCTTATTTTTGCAGGTTTTAAATTTGATACAATAATAATGTGTTTACCTTTCAGCTCATCTTTTGAGTAAAAGGGTTTCATACCAGCAACAATAACTCTTTTTCCAAGCTTTCCAACATCCAAATGAAGCATGTATAAATTATCCGCACCAGGAATATCTTTGATATCCAAGACTTTTGCAACACGTAAATCAAATTTTGAAAACGGATTACTTTCCCCTTCGAAATCTTTTATATCCAGTTTCTTAAACAAGGGTATCGGTCTTTCAAAAGGGGTACCAACCTTAAGGTCTTCCAATGCATGATCCCAGCTTACATTATGTATTGAATCCTTATGGCCAAGAATATTCCAGATTTTATCCGAAGAGAAGGGAAGATAAGGGGCCATAAACACAGCCAAAGCATTAACGATTTTAAGACAAATATGAAGTACGGTGCCACAAGTTTCTTTATCGTTTTTTATTAGATTCCATGGTTGTTTCTGATCAAAATAGAAATTTCCATATTGTGCAAGATTCATTGCAGTTCTAAGACCCTGTTTAAAACTACAATTTTCAATTGATTTTGAAATATCTTTTAATACCTCTTCAATTTTAATAAAAGTTTTTTTGTCTAAATCATCAAGTTTTCCCAGCTTTGGAATCTCACCGAAATTTTTCTGTGTAAATGTAATCACTCTATGAACAAAATTACCATATGCTCCAACAAGCTCATCGTTATTCTTTGCTACAAAATCATCCCACATCCAATTTGTATCTTTATTCTCAGGCATGTTAATAGAGAGATAATACCGAACTGCATCCACGTCGAATTTCTCCAAAATATCTGGAACCCAGACTGCTGTCCCCCTACTCTTGGAAAACTGTTCGCCTTTTAAACGTAGATATTCATTTGCGGGAATGTTGTATGGTAAATTTAGTGTCTCATCATATCCCATGAGAATAGATGGCCAAATTAAAGTATGAAATGGAATATTGTCTTTTGCAAGGAAATAATAGTGCTTTGCATCTTTATTTTTCCACCATTCTTCCCATTTTTCTGGTTCTCCTTTGTTCTGTGACCATTCTTTGCTTGCTGCAAAATATCCAATGACTGCATCAAACCATACATAAATTCTTTTTTCTTCAAATCCATCAATTGGGACTTTTATACCCCATTTTATATCTCTTGTTATTGCTCTGTCTTTCAGTCCATTTTTTAACCAATTTTGTGTGAATTTTAAAACGCTTGATTTCCAATGTTTTTTATCCTTTATCCAATCCAGTAATTTCGGTTCAAATTTACTCAATGCAAAGAATAGATGTTCGCTAGTTCTTATTTCAGGAGTACTGCCACAAATTTTGCACTTTACATCGCGTAACTCTTGAGGGTCAAGTAGTTTTCCACATTCGTCACATTGATCTCCTCTTGCTTTTTCGTTATTGCAATGTGGACAATGTCCCTCAATGTATCTATCAGGAAGATAACGGCCACAGTTACTACAATAAAATGCTTCAACATTTTTTTTGTAAATATCTTCATTCTTATAGAGAGTTAAGAAAATATCCTGGACAACTTTTTCATGATTAGCAGTTGTTGTCCTTGTAAAAAGATCAAAAGAGATTCCCATTTGTTTCATGTTTTGTGTGTGTTCTATATTATATCTATCAACAATTGCTTGCGGTGTTGTTTTTTCATTTTCTGCTGTAATTGTAATCGGCGTTCCATGTTCATCACTACCTGACACCATTAAAACATCTTTACCTTTCATTCTATTGTATCTTGCAAAAATATCTGCTGGTAGATAGCATCCTGCTATGTGGCCAAGATGAAGTGACCCATTTGCATAAGGCCAAGCAACACCAATAAAGATTTTTTCCTTCATATGAAACTAGCTATGCAGAATACCGGCACAACATTTAAATATGGCGAAAGACTAATATATAATTACATATTGAGAAATATGTAACTGAAAAATGGCACTGTTTAAGGTGCGTTAATCAATCAAGATTAATTCATATTCAACCGCTTAACTTAATATTAAAATAACCGATGCATAAGTAATTGTGTGGGCTTGCCACCTATTATTTGCTAGAAAGCGGATAAAGGTGCTATTTTTCAAAAAATATCAATCGAGGTGATAATTAATGGTAATTGATCCAGCAACAACAAAATATTTGATTAAAGCTCATATTAAAGCAGATGGCATAGTTGAAAAATCAGATGTGGTAGGTGCAATATTTGGTCAAACTGAGGGGCTACTTGGCGATGAGTTAGATTTAAGAGAATTACAAAGATCTGCAAGAGTGGGAAGAATTGAGGTAGAATTAGAGTCAAAGAATGGAAAAAGTGAGGGAAATGTAACCCTACCAACCTCTTTGGATAAGGTTGAAACAGTAATACTTGCAGCTGCTTTTGAAAGTATAGATCGAGTGGGGCCTTGCAAGGCAACTATAACTGCTAATCAAGTCGAAGACGTTAGAGTTGTTAGAAGAAAAAAGATTATAGACCGAGCAAAAGAACTGCTAAATAAGGTAATGGAAGAAGGTAAAATTGAAGGAGAAAGCATTGCAGATACTGTTAGACAAGCTGTTCAAGTAGAAGAAATTACTAACTTTGGGCCAGACCACTGTCCAGCAGGACCTAACATTGAAAAAAGTGATGCTATAATTATTGTTGAAGGTAGAAGAGACGTTCTGAATCTTCTAAAATATGGTATCAAGAATGTTATAGCTGTAGGTGGAACAAACATTCCTAAAACTGTTATGAATTTAACTAAAGAAAGAATTTCAACTGCTTTCGTTGATGGAGATAGAGGCGGCGAACTTATCCTAAAAGAGCTATTGCAAACTGCTGATATTGATTTTGTTGCACGAGCTCCTCAGACCCGTGAAGTCGAAGAAATACCTCAAAAGTTAATTATGAAAGCTTTAAAAAACAAGATTCCTGCTGAGCAATACGCTGAAATGTATGATATAAAAATTGAAAAGAAAAAAGATGAAGAAATAGAAAAAGAACCCGAAAAACCCGCTAAGAAAGAAAAACCTGAGGAGAAACAAACCGCAGTAAAACCTAATGCTGAAGAAATTAAAAAAGGAAAAATTATTAATGAAAAACAGGAAAGCTATGGAAAGATACTCAATGAAATTTCAGGCTCTCTCAAAGCAGTTCTTTTTGATGAAAATGATAAAGAACTTAAAAAGATACCAGTTAGAGAACTGACTGATTCGCTTAAAAAAAGTGATAACATCTCCGCAGTAGTGTTTGATGGTATCATAACACAACGGCTTTTAGATATTGCAAATAGTAAAAATATAAAAGAAATCGTTGGCATTAAAATAGGTAATGTTGTTAAAATGCCTTCATCTGTTAGAGTCTTGACAAAGAAGGATCTCGAATGATCCTCAATTAATTTTTTTTTTTACAAAATTTAGCCCTGTATAAACTTATGATATTTAAATGTTCGATAGAAAGTCATAAAAAGCCTAAAAGTTATTTAGCCGTCTGTTGATTTTAGGTCTGAGGGAATGATAATTATGCAAAAAGATGAACTCATTCAACTTCATACGTTTTTATTACAATTAAAAACACATTTGGATGACATGGTCGATAATAATGGTGGAGTAGAATTCTGTTCTTATGACAAATTGGATGTTACCCCATACCAAGTCTATAAATCAAAGCGAGAACATAAACTTGCTGTATTTACCCTGAGCCGGGGAATTGCAACCCTTTTATCAAATAATAATTGTCCAGGGTTGGAGAAAGTTTCTAGTAGACTCGCTCAAATGTCAGAGCGTTTTATGACCGAAAAAGAAAAAGAACTTATTAAGCACTAAATATCCCTTTTCATTGTATAAGCATCTTCTCCATTTTGATAAAATTCTGTTATTTTTTTTGTAATTTCGAATCCATGTTTTTGGTAGAATTTTATTGCTTTTTTATTGTCTGTTCTTACTTCTAACTCTATGTACTTTACATTTTCGATTGAAATTTCTTTTAAAAATTGAGTTAATAGCGCAGATCCAATATTTTGTCTTCTGTGTAACTCTAATACAGAGAGCATTAATATCTTTACATATTCAGGATTTGTTTTTACTCCTATAATAAATCCAATTATTTTATGTGCTTTTTCAGCAACAATGAAACCTTGTGGAAACGTTTCATAGAAATAGTTGAATAGACTTGGGTTATATTGTTCTGGCAGTGTTTCAGATGCAAGCTTTATCGCTGAAAACATGTCTACTGGTTTAAATAGTCTAACTTTAAACATAATATGATATCAGCTTTATGTGGTATAAATTATAATGATATCTTTTTTTGAAATTGCAAAGTTATATAAATCATTAATATATTCCAATAAATAATTAATATGGTGGAGAAAGCAATTTTAGTTAAAGGTGACGATTCAATTCTTTTAAAAAAAGCAATAGCGAAAGCTCTATACCAGAGAAATATTGAACAATTAAAAATTTCCGATATTTTAAAACTTTCACAACCAATGGTCAGTAATTATTGTTCTTCTAACGACAAAATCCCAAATAACATATTAAAATTAGCAGGAAAAATATCTGAAAGAATCATTAGTGGTCGTAATATAAAGTTTTACACTTGTGTTTCTTTTTCTGATAAACTATATGAAGGTAGCTTTTATATCGCTAGAAAAAATGAAATTATAAGTGATGAAAACATTAATATCGTGAATAATTTAACTGAAGCTTTTCTTTTACTTAACGGAATGGATATAGGTAGTTTGTTACCTGAAGTAAAAGTAAATATTGCAATGGCAAAGGAAAAAGCAGAAAGTTCGTCAGATGTAGCTGCGTTTCTAAATGGTTTAATTGTTGTCGATGGTATAGTTACAAGCATTAATGGCATAAGATTTGGAACTAGCAAGCATCTTTCTTCGTTGCTTCTCTATTTACGTGATGCTATTGACGTTAATGCAATTATGAATGTTGCCTATATTAAAGAGCTAGAAAGAACTAATTTTAGTTATAGTTATTTGGCAAAGGATTTTAAACTCCAAAAGAGCTTAAAAAAAGTTGATATTCTTTTACATAAGGGTGATTTCGGCATCGAGCCTTGTGCATATATTTTGGGAAAAAATGCTGTTGATGTAGTAAATAAGATCATTAAAATAAAGGAGGAAATAAAATGAAATTAAAAGATGAAAAAATAACAAAAGCAATAATTGAAAGATATGCTAAAAAGTTTGTAGATAATTTAAATCAAGATGTAATAATTGCTGGTGCAGGACCTGCAGGTCTTACTACTGCTTATCACCTCGCAAAAGAAGGATTTAAGGTTTCTGTTTTTGAAAGAAAACTCTCTATTGGAGGCGGTATGTGGGGCGGCGGAATGATGTTCAATGAAATTGTTGTTGGAGACGATGGGAAAAAGATGCTTGATGAATTTGGAATTAACACAGAAAAATATGATGATGGCTATTATACTGCTGATTCAGTTGAGGCAATTTCAACCATTTGCTCAAAGACAGTAAAAGCTGGTGTAAAAGTTTTCAATTGTATTTCTGTTGAAGACGTAATGGTAGATAAAAATGGAGTATGCGGAGTGGCAATCAATTGGAGTTCTGTTGAGATTGCTAATCTTCATGTAGATCCTCTATCTGTAAGATCCAAATTTGTTGTTGAGGCTACTGGACATCCTCTTGAGGTATTGCATATTCTTGAAAAAAAGATTGATGGTGGTTTATTTACAAAAACCGGCAAAATTATGGGTGAGAAATCAATGAATGCTGAGATTGGTGAAAGGACCGTTGTTGAAAATACAAAAGAGATTTTTAATAATGTTTATGTTGTTGGTATGGCAGCAAATGCTGCTTTTGGAACTAACAGGATGGGTCCGATTTTTGGAGGCATGTTACTATCTGGTAAAAAACTTGCAGATATTCTTATAGATAAACTAGGTAAAGATAATCTTGATTCCAAAAATATTGAAGGGATGATTAAAGTTGAATAAGTTAGATAATATCGATTTCTATTTTATTACCGACTCAAAGTTGAGTAAAAAGGGGATATTTTCTGACGTTGAGAATGCTGTAAACGCAGGTTGTCAAGTTGTTCAGTATAGGGTGGTTAGCAAAAAAAATGGAGATATGGTTAAAGAAGCAGAACAGTTAAAGAAGATTTGTTATGGTAGAGCTGTTTTTCTTGTGGATGATAGAGTTGATGTTGCTTTAGCAGTTGATGCTGATGGAGTACATATTGGTCAGGGGGACATCCCTTTAAAAACTGCAAGAAAACTTCTTGGTAAAGAAAAGATTATCGGACAGACTGTTCATGATTTAGAAGAAGCTATTAAAGCTGAAAAACTTGAGGGTGATTATATTGGCTTGGCTCCAATTTTTAAAACTGATACTAAAGAGGATGCTCGTGATCCTTGTGGAACGGAGATGATTAAAAAAGTTAGAAAAGAAGTCAGTCTGCCGATAGTTGCAGTTGGAGGAATTGATAAAAATAACGTGAGCGCAGTAATACAAGCAGGAGCAGATTCTGCAGTTTCTATTAATGCAGTCGTTTGTTCTGATGATGTATATGCTGAGGTAAGTGATTTTATTAGGATTATTAGGAGGTGTAAGTCAAGATGACGCAATTAGAGATGGCTAGAAACAATGAAGTTTCAGCTGAAATGAAGATTGTTGCAAGTAAGGAAAAAATTGACGTTCAGATGTTAATGAAAAAAATTGCAGATGGCAAGGTTGTGATTCCTGCTTCAACACTTCATGAGAATATTAATCCTATTGGTATTGGGGAGGGTTTAAAGATTAAGATTAATGCAAACATTGGCTCTTCTCCAGATAAAGCTGATTTGGATTATGAACTGGAAAAATTGCGTGTGTGTGTCAATGCAAAAGCTGACACTATCATGGATTTGAGTACTGGTGGAGACATTGATTTAATTCGGTGTGAAATTATAAAGAATAGTAATATTCCTGTTGGCACGGTACCGATTTATCAGGCAGCCTGTAATGTGGAGAATGTTGTTGAGCTTGATGAAGATGATTTTATCAGTGGAATAAGAAAACATATTGAAGATGGTGTGGACTTTATTACTATTCATGCGGGGTTGTTGAGAGATTCTATTCCTTTTATTAAGAAGAGACTCATGGGTGTTGTAAGTCGTGGAGGAGCTTTAACTCTCAAATGGATGATTCATCATCGGAAAGAGAATCCTATTTATGAAAACTTTGATGAGATTCTTGAAATGGCCAGGAAATATGATGTTACTTTAAGTTTAGGTGATGGTCTAAGACCTGGTTGTTTGAAGGATGCAACAGATGAGGCACAAATTTCTGAGCTTAAGGTTCTTGGGGATCTAACTTTAAGGGCATGGGACGAGAATGTGCAAGTTATGATAGAGGGACCTGGTCATGTTCCGTTACATCAAATAGAGAAGAATATAACAATGCAGAAAGAAATCTGTCACGGTGCACCTTTCTATGTCCTTGGACCACTTGTTACTGATATTGCACCAGGTTATGATCATATTACTAGCGCTATTGGGGGGTGTCTGGCTGCTTATTACGGGGCTGATTTTTTATGTTATGTTACCCCTTCTGAACATTTGGGTTTACCTAATGTTGAAGAGGTTCGAGAGGGCGTTATTGCCTCAAGAATTGCAGCTCATGCAGCTGATGTGGCAAAAGGCCTAGATGGCGCTATGGAATGGGATAATGAAATGAGTGAGGCTAGGTCAAATCTTGATTGGAAGAAGATGCTTGATCTTTCCATTAACCCTGAACTTGCAAGAATTATTCGTGAGCGGTGTACTGATGCAGATGAAGATGTTTGCTCCATGTGTGGTCGGTTTTGTTCTGTAAAAATTAGCAAATGTGTTTATGATGATGAAAATTAAAGACATTGGGGAATTTGGGTTAATTGATAGAATTGCTAGAGAAACTAAAGATAAGGCTGTTCTAGTTAGCATCGGAGACGATGCTGCAGTTATTAAGACAAATAAGGGTTTACAGGTTTTGACAACAGATTGTTTAGTTGAAGGAGATCATTTTCGAAGAGAATGGCTTACTCCTAAACAAATTGGGATGAAAGCAATAGAAATTAATGTCTCTGATGTTGCTGCTATGGGTGGCTATCCAAAATATGTTTTAGTTTCACTTGCACTGCCAAAAGATCTTAATGTTGAATTTGTCGAAGAGCTATATAATGGAATGTGGAAAGCTTGTGACAAATATAATATAGATATAATCGGTGGGAACATGACCCACTGTGATTCAATTGTTATTTCAATTACTTTAACTGGTGAAGTTGACAATAGGAATCTTTCTTTAAGAAGCGGTGCAAAAACAGGCGATTTTATTTTTGTTTCAGGTTATTTAGGCAATGGTAAAGCTGGACTTAGATTGTTTCAAGAGAATTTAAAAGGATTTGAAGAAGTAAAAAAAAGATATCTTGAGCCCAAGGCTCAATTAAAATTTGCATCAAAAGTTGCGCCATATATTAATTCAATGGAAGATGTTTCTGATGGACTTGCTTCTGAGATAAAACATATCTGTAATGAAAGCAAATGCGGTGCAATCATCTATAAGGATAAGATTCCTATATTAGACGAAGTTAGAGGTGTTGCGCGTAAACTAGGTGACGATGAAAACGATTATGCACTTTTTGGTGGAGAGGATTTTGAATTGGTTTATACTATTTCAAAAGATAAACTTGAAAATATCAATGGTTTTTTAGTTGGAGAAATCACAAAAAATAAAGAAATAAAACTAGTTTCTCATGGAAAAGAAAAAATTATTACAGGAAATGGATATGATCATTTTACTAGTGGAATATAAATAGTTTCTTATAAAGAAAAAAAAGAGAGATATTGGACTACAATTTACTGTAGTCCTAATCGTTGTATCAATTGTCTTAGTATCGGGAACCCATTTGGGAATATATTTAGTATTTTTTGGAATAATATGTTCGTTGATACTTTGTTTCTTGGCATTATTACTTGAAATGTTTCCCATCCGCTCTCAGCGCCTTCACTGTCTCTAACTTTTGCTTCAATAGTGAATGTTCCCTGTTCACTCCAGACATGGGTTTCAGAGTAGGATGTTCCTGAAGTCTGGAGAGTAGTCCATTCTGTAATATCTCCATCGCCCCACTTAATGTAGTACGATATATCATTTCCATCTGGATCTGTTGCTGTGAAGTCATAATCGTATGCAATTCCTGATTCGCCTTTAGCTGGACCGTCAATTTCTGGAGATCCTGGAGGGTTATTTGGACCCACTTCTGGAATTGAAGCAATACACTCATCAGAATAGTAAGCCAAAAATGGATTGCCACTTGGGGGATCAGAATACGATTGATGAGCTTCATCATCAAAAACCGCTAGAATTACCTGGATGTTGTCGCTTGCAATATTTGGGTAGCCTTCTGCACTTCCATCCCAAACAATTGTGTCTGAAATTGAGCCTCCTGCAGAAATATCTATAACTTGATTAACAGCAAAATCTAAAAATGCGTGATAATACGGATTACCACTTAAGTCATTCCATAATGTAGACTCTAATTCAATAACGTATATTCTCAGACGTCCAGGATAATTACTTGCTTCATTATTTTGGACATTGTAGGTAATTTCTATCTTTGCATTTCCTTGCCATAATACATCTAGATCTGCAACTAAATCAGGTACCACTCGTGATCCCGAGGCATCTAAATAGTTGTAAAAAGTGCCATAGCTAGTTCCAGGTAATACATTTTCTCCACCATCCCAGTATGAAGTTGGAACATATCTAGGATTAAATTGACCAAATCTTGCTGAGGCTACAGAGTTTTTATCATCAACTAACTCAGTATATTCAAAATCATAGTTGCCGCTTCCATAAATACTATGCCATGCAGCATTAGATGCAGGACATGATGAACACCATGTAGCAGTCCCTACTTCTACTAATACTGTATGTGTATAATCACGGCTTCCACCGCTTTTATATTCAATGTCTAGAATTTCAGAATTTAATTCTGTTTTGTCGCTTTCTAGCGCAACAGCTCCAAGTCCACTTAGGACTAAAATTCCGATTACCACAAATGGTAAAATCTTTTTCATTTTTACCTCCACATTAATTTTTTCCAAAATTATTAACAAGTGTTAACTATTAAATATTTTGGCAGGGTATCAATAAATTTGTTTATAGGGGATAAATGATGAGGGATCGCTAGTTTATTAGAAATTCAACATAATTTTTAAAAATAGAAATTGTTTTTAAAAACTGTTGAAAAATGGATTTAAATATTAGTGCTACTTTGTTCTGTGGTAATGAATGCAGTTGTTGCAGTTATAGGTTGCTGACTGCTTTGAATGTTTTGCTGGTTCACCGTTAAGGAGATTGAGTGTGCTCCTTCAATATTTACTTTTGGTTTATGTACAAACTAATATTCCTACAATTTTCTTCTTCATGTTTTTTTATATCCACCAAAAGGAGTTCTATCCGCCTCCAGGGTTGACCTTTATATAAATCCAAAACATCTTTGCGCCTTGTGTTCTATAATGATAAGACCCCCAGGATTCTCTTCCAGAAACCTTAATTTCTGTTTCTCCAGATCCTATTATCAAGTTTGATATTACGTTTACTTGGCCGTCTACAGGAATACTTGCTATGGTACCTTTTGTTACCGCTCCTAGGTATATATTGCCACCATTCAATTTAATACTCCAATTTACATCAGTAGCTTCAATATCACCAATGTTTGTAATAACTGCGTTTACCCTGAAAAATCCGCCAGTGGTAACACCAATTTTAATCTGAGGTGCAAAAATAGAAAATAAAAATGGGTCTGACCAACTACTTTGAACGCCAAGACTGCTCTTAGCCTTAGCTCTTATGGAAAAGTTACCTTTTTCAAACCACGCATGCGATACAGTTACTTCTTCTCCAGATGCATAAGGGCCAAACCAATCATCATATGTTCCATCACCCCAATAGATGTAATAATACAAATCGAAATTTTCAGGATCTGTTGTAACTATTGTAAACTCATTTTCTCTTCCGATAGCTCCCTCCGCAGGTCCATTTATTTCTGGTGGAAATGGACCAGACAATGCTGGACTTACTACTAATGCATAGTCAGCATCCAACTCAGTTGTTTCAACATGAGAATCTTGGATAATTTCATCTGCGGAAACCTCGATAATCCAGCTGCCTTGTTCTGGATTTTCTACAAAAACACATTCTACAGTGTTTTTAGTATCTGGAGCACCGCCAGTTGTAGACCAGATGCCGTCATCAAGGCCATTGTTACCCCAGTAAGTACCACCAGAGGGAGATATAACCTTTAGTGTCAAGTCATTAATCCTATGTTGAGTTTGTACTGCTGGATTTCCTGGTGGATCAGCATATGTCATTGTCACCTTAAACGATGGTTCACCAGCTTCCACTGCAACACCATGTTGTATAACCTCAAAAGGTTCAATTATTTCAGATTCATCAATAATATAGAATTTATCTCGTAAATCATACATGTTTTGGAGATTCGGCATTCCCCATCCTTGATGCATACGTGTCTTGTCATGTGAAGGACCACTAAAATCGTATTGTTCTGCGGTATTAATTAGCATTGCTTTCGCTGTTGTCATATGTGCCTTATTCTCAAATACGGTCCCACTTGGATTTACTTCATTTCCAAAGATACCATCTGACCACATTTGGAAGAAGAGGCCAACGTGTCCAGCGATAATTGGTGTTGCACCACTAGTACCACCAAAACTAGATGTGTAAGCCGTTGAGCTACCACTTGTAGTAGTTAGTATATTGTCATAGAAATGGGTAAAAGTCGGTTTGATTCTTCCATCAGATGCAGGTCCAATACTGGCGCCACTGCACCAGCAATCATCCGACTTGTCAAGTGTATCGTAATGTCTAACACCACCACCAGAGATGATGTTTTTAGCCCAAGCTTGCGGGCGAGAGTCCTCCCAGCCGGAGTTACTTTGTGATTGACAGTGGACGATATCGAAATCGAACAATGATACATCTGTATCTGCAGAAATGGTGGTATATTGAGTTGTACGAGGACTTCCTACACTAGCTGTTTGAAAAACAGCATAGTAAGGGGATTGCACCAGTTCTCCAGTATGGATATAGCGGTTTGTACCTGATAAGCCGATGTTATTATAGTACGCGACAATTCCTTGCCCTGCAGGGAGGAGTCCTCGGGCTTGAGGGTTACCAGTACCATCTCCGAAGCAGATTCCGATACATGCAGAACCATGGGAATCCATGGGAACTGTTCCTCCATGGACGATCAGCGGACGTGACGCAAAATCTACATGAGCAAGGTTGAAACCTGTATCAAAAGATTCACCACGTACGCCAGCTCCATCATATCCAGCAACCGATTCGATATAATTTGCTCCACCGATTTCCCTTGCTATGTCCATATCAACTTCATATGGACCCCATCGATCTACGAAAAGAACTTCATCCAAGCGTACCACTGTGAAAAGTTGTTCCGGAGTCAGTGTTGCTTCAACTAGGAATTTACCAGCATCAGCACGATCTACAGTTCCACCAAGTGCTGTTATTTGATTAGCCAAAAGGTTCTTCATTTCAACAGTATGAACCTGGATGTTATAACGCTGAAGGGGATACATTTGTTCGGCATTTTCAAAGTTATCGAGCATAAACTCTTCAAGTCGATACGCGGGATGATACGGGCCAACCCAACGGACGTAAGGTAATGATTCAACTTGTAATTTTACTGATTCACTCATCTCGACAAGGTATGCCAATTGAGCAATATAGTGATGCACAGAGCCCCCAAGAGCTATTATCGACTCTTTAAACTCTTCAAGAGGCTGCGTAAAAAATTGGACAATAAATAGATGCGTATCAGCACCTGCGGCCAATATAGGTTCAACTACTGGTACCTCTTCCAAAGGATCAAAATGAGAATATCTAAGTCCAAGTTCATAAGATGGTTGAACGGTTCGAACATTAGTTTGTCCTCCATCCAAACTAATTGAATAAAATGGTAAAATCTTGCCATTATCAAGCTGTTCATCCCATAGTTGCAATAGGATTGTTGAATCAGGGACGACTATGTATCGTTCATTTATGGCAACATTATTGATAGAGGGAGACTCTATTTCTTCCTTAATATTGGTTCCATATGCATTTATAGCCGTTGCAAAAAGTAAAGTACAAACAACTGCGCCCAATTTCAATTTAACTATTCTTTTCATAATTCATTCACCTCCACAAATAATCTATATTTAACATATGTTAATTTAAATTTGCATTTAAGTGTTTCGTTTTATTATATTAAATAGTGTTTAAAAAACTTTTTAATGATAGAAATCTTGAAATTAAAGGAGATTTTAGTTATTAAACACTAACATCTATGATAGTTTTTTAAAAAAATAATAATGCATTTACTAACTTTGTCAAGCATAATTATGGATGTGGACAAATTTCCTCAAGGCATTATTAAAAATATTATTTACCAGACTAATAATTTACTGGAAAATTTTTTATGGAATTCTTATCCTTAAATCACATCCTGTTTGCGGTATTTTAGTTGAAAGGTGTGCAATTCTTAATGTTCCCACAACGATATTGCTACTTCCTTTTGGATACTCTATCATAGCCCGGGCAGCCTGATTTTTAATATTTCCAAAGCCATTAGGTTCTTCATACCCATCTTTCACAACTGGTATCCAATCATTTCCGTCATAGTACCAGATTTCGCAACCTTCACTAATAAGATCTCCGGAATATTTCATCTTGAGGTTGCCTGTGCCAACCCAAAGTTTGTTATCTGAAGTTACTATCATTGACCAAGCATACTTATTCATAGGATTTCCAAATCCATCAAACTCCGTATCGCCCTCTTCTACCCCTGGGACATCATCACCAATAATGGGAGTCCAATCTACGCCACCGAATTTCCAAATCTCAAATGCCTCATCATTTAAAATATGGGTTGCTGTACCAATAAATAGCTCATTATTATATATCGTCAATTTTCTTATACCATAGTTTTCTGGTTCGCCAAAACCATCGCCACCAGGAAGATCTAACTTATTCCAGTCGATACCATTATTGGATCGCCAGAGTTGACATCCCCAACCTTCATCACTAAACATTTTACAATTGAATGTTCCTACATACAATTGTCCTTGATATTCTTCTATGTCCCAAGTATATGTGTTAGCTGTTTTATTTGCTTGATCCTCTAGAGACATAAACGGTTTAAATCCTTTATCAACTACTTTCTCCCAATTTTCACCATCCTGAGTTCTCCATATTTCACAACCGCTATCATCAGTAAAACCCCAGTTCATTGTGCCAACATAAAGATAACCGTTAAATTCTTTTATACTCCAAGCACCAACATTTCGTGAATTACCAAATCCTCCTTTAGTTGGAGATTCATGTCCAACTACCTGCTCCCAATTTTCACCATCAAAACGCCAGATTTCACATCCTTTTCGATCAGGATCTTCTTTGCTTCCAAATCCAGTATTCCATGTACCAACATATAATTTGTCATTAAACACTTTAATAATAGAAGCATCACAATTATATGTGTAACCAAATCCAGATTTCATACCAGATTCTGAGTCATCTCCGACAATTTGAGTTAGTAATCCTGACGTAAAATTATATTTATAGACGTTACAGCCGTTACTTGCCCTATTAACTATGTGAACTATTCTTGTTAAAAGGTTAACACCTTGAATAGGCAACTGTTGTAAAGGACTTAACATACCAAAATCTAGATTATTATAGGAATAACGATCATTTGTTGCAAGATTTGCAAGTCTCACATTGGCTGCATAAGATTTAAGAAGATATCTTTTTTGAATCAGATTCAACAATTGATTTTCTTGTGCCATATCTGCTAATAATTTTTCTTGAACTAGACTTGTAGATAATCTTTCTTCTAAGATATTTGCTATTACATTTGTTTCTATGTTTATGTTAGGGTTTTCATTAATTCTTAACTTAGTCAAATTAAGATTATGTGTTCCAACATATAGCTCATTTTTGTAGATTGCCATTCCCCTTATTGCTACGTTGAATATTTTTCCAAATCCATCATCAGTTAATTTAGTCCATCCGGATGGATAAGTTATCTTTTTTATCAACTGCAAATCTTTTTCAGCAACTTGTTTTTTCAAAATAATAGCATTTACAGATGTTAAAGAAATCGTTAATAGCATTACTGTTACAATGATTGATAAGATCATTTTTTTCATAGATTTTTCACACTCACAACAATATAATTACAAATTGTCTTTTATATTATATAAATATTACTTATTAAAATTTCATTTAAAAATAGAGTTCATAGTTATTTCGTTTTAACATTATTAAAATAAAAATGATAAAAGAAAAATAGAGATGTTTAATCAATCTAAATTACTATGCATTAATTAGATTCTTAAAAGCAAGATGTTGTAATAGTTGTTTTAGTATTAGATAACAGTCTAAAATTTTTTCTTGATAATTGTTGCACATAAGATTGACTATTTTTTCCTTAGAGCCAATATAGGGTATAATTAATGGATATCTATCCTGATTATTTTCATCAGGTATATCATAAGGTGTATTCCAAATACCTTTTAACCAAATCTTATTGGCATTTGGATATCTTATTGTATAGTCCTCCCAATAATTTCCCTTCTTTCCGTCATCCCAAGTATTGGTGTTTTCGTTTTCATCCAAAGCATTAAAACCGTTGTCTATTAGATTGTTATGATGGATGTTGTTGTTGCTACTGGGGAGATTGAAGCGTAAGCCATAAGTGTTATATAGGATATTGTTCCCCAAAAAGGTGTTACTGTTTGATAAATATATAAAGCAGCCATATGTGCTTTTACTGATTTTGTTCTTTATAATGTCATTTCCGTCAGCAAGTTGTAGTGAGAGTCCATAGCTGTTATTTTCAATTGTATTTATTTTAACGGTGTTGTCACTACTGGATTCTAAATATATACCTGCAAATTTGTTGTTGTTTATGGTGTTATCTAAGATGGTGTTATAACTGGAATATGCAAGTTCTATTCCAATGGTTCCATCACTTAGGTCAAGATTTGAAACGTTGCAGTAGTTACAATTAACTAGAATAACTTCGCCTGCATCATTAGGAACTTCTATATCATTTTTATCTATGTAATAGTATAGTGTTTTTCCATTGACCTTGTTGCTTGTGTCAACATCGTTAATGTAGTCAGAAAGACTAGT
>JAHWGK010000043.1 GCA_020054495.1 Thermoplasmata archaeon
ATGAATCATGATAGTTGGACAAATCGGAAAACTGCTTTCATTTGTGAGAAGTATTAAAAACAATGGCGCGAAGGTGTCAGATGTAACGTGTAACTTGGGCGGGACGAATAATAACATCTTAGCTGAGAATTTCCCCCCGGCTGGTGATGATTCATTCCCGCTCACCAATGATTACGTTTTGTTAGTTCCGATTAAGGGAGAGGGTCGCTATCAAGTTTGCGGTTATTTAGATATTAAAAATGAGCCTAAAGCTGCCGCAGGAGATAAACGAATTTATGCAAGAAATGCGAGCGGCGATTCAGTTGTTGAATTATGGCTTAAAAATGATGAAAGCGGCACATTATCAAATTCAAATGGCAGTGTAACACTTGAAGCCAATGGAGATGTAAAAGTTGTTACGCAAGATGCTACTTTTGATGTTTTATCAAATGGCATTATTGAAGGCAAGAACCAAAATGGTTTTTTTAGATTAGAGTCGAGTGGTGATTTTAATGTAAATGGTTTGGTTATAAATGCGGCGGGTAGTGGTACAAGTCCTGGAAGTCTTAATGCGCAAACTATTACAGGTAGTAGTTCTGTTCAGGCGGCCGGAAAAGAATTAGCTGGTCATACGCACCCATCCGCTAATCCGCCGGCTAACACAGGGCCAAATAATTAAAGAGGTTTATTATGTCGAGACAACAACAAGGTGACGTTCATTTATTTCAAACGATTGAAGATGGCGAAATCACGGTAGAAAATGGCTTAGTTCAAATGGATGGGGGCTTAGAGACGGCAGCTTATCTATCGTTATTTGGCGGCAATGAAAATGATGATGGATTAGAAGGAAATGTCAATAATTGGTGGGCTAATTTTAGTGAAAACGAAACGAGTCGTCAATATAGAAGTGAAACGCAATTTATAATAAGAGAAAATGTATTAACAAGTTTGACACTTTTAAGAATAGAGCAGGCAGCTATAAGAGATTTACAATGGTTTTTAGATGAAGGTGTGGCAAATGAAGTTAACGTAACCGCTACTATTCCGAAGCTGAACACGTTAAAATTAGATATAGAGATAAATGCGCTTGGAAATGTTTCAAATTTTCAGTTTGTTGAAAATTGGCGAGCCTCTATTTAAAAAAAGTTAATAAGACGAAGCGTAATTAAAGGTTAAGAAGATAAAGTTTAGTAAGAAGGTATTGATATGAGTTTACAGACCCCGACAACACAGGATATTAGTGATAATATCGTAGCGCAATTAGAATCGACGTTAAACCAAACAATTCCACTATTGCCAAAGTCATTTTTGCGTGTTCTATCAAAAACAATTGCAGGCGTTTTTATTTTACTTTACAAGTATAGTGGATTTATTTTTCTTCAGATGTTTGTTAGAACAGCAAGCAACGTTCCCACAACAATAAATGGACAAGTATTAACCCCACTGCAAGAATGGGGCCGTTTAATTGGCGTCGTAGATCAAGAACAGCCAACCCAAGCAGAATTATTAATTGATATAACAGTTACAAATCAATCTGGATTTTTGCCCTCTGGCTCACAGCTAGGAAGTACGTTGAATGGTGTTACATATATCACAATCGGCGATGTATTATTGAATGCAGCAACTGTTCAAGCAACAATAAGAGCCGTAGCAGATCAAGGCGGTGGAAATGGTGCTGGTGTCATTGGGAATTTAAATCCTGGTGATATCGTCTCATTTGCAAATTCACTAGCCAATGTGCAGCGCGAGGCTTTTGTTAATAGTCAATTAGTGACCGGCGCAAATGGAGAGACTACAGAAGCCTACAGGCAGCGCATATTAGATCGTTTTCAAGCAAGACCGCAGGGTGGTGCATATGCAGATTATAGAATTTGGGGTCTTGATGTTCCTGGAATTATCGGTGTTTTTCCTTATACTTCAGACTGCCCCGGTCAAGTTGATGTTTATGTTGAAGCAACGCCGGAGAGTTCAGGAAATCCTGATGGCATACCTACAGCAGCTCAACTGCAAGCTGTTTTAGATGCTATATTTCTTGATGAGAATGGATTAAACAGCAGAAGACCGGCTGGTGCTTTAGTTAATACATTTGCAATTACACGCGTTGAGTTTGATGTAAATGTAATCGGAATACAACAAGTAGATGATTTAGCGCAAGTTCAAGCGGATATCACAACAGCAGTCACGCAATATTTTTTAGATAGAGACCCATTTATTTTTGGCTTATCAGTTCCACCGAGGTTAGATCGTGTTACACAAACAGCTGTTGGCGGTGTTATTGAGGATATCGTAAGTGCAGCTGGTGGGATTTTTGATAATGTCGTTTTACTGCTAAATGGAAGTGGAACATCTATCTATTCTTTGCAAATAGGTGAAAAAGCAAAAGTTGGAAATATCACGTTTTTTTAGAGATTTAATTACATGTTTGATTTTTTAAATATATTTAAACATTTATTGCCCCGGGCGAGAGCTTGGAGCATTAATTTTGGCACTCAATTAAGGCAGTTTTTTGAGGGGCTAACAATTGTTGGTATTAATTTTAAAGAATTTATTGATGTAATCTGGCTAGATATATTTCCACAGCCTACGCAATTCTTAAATGATTGGGAAGTTCAATTTGGATTAAGAGACAATCCAATATTAACGGAACAAGAGCGGCGTGATCGATTAGATGCAGCATGGAAGGCACAAGGTGGACAAGATCCACGTTATATACAAGATACGCTACAAGCCAATGGGTTCCCTGTATTTCTGCATGAATGGTGGGTTCCTGGATCAGAGCCGCCGGTTAATGTGAAACAATGCGTAACGCCTAGAAATCCACTTGATTATATACGTCCGAGCACAGCGCCGGAAACAGAATGTGTTAACTGTGGCGAATTCTTTGCGCAATGCGGTGAGCCAGAGGCTTTGTGCGGCAACTGCTTTGAGCCGATAGGATATCCTCTTGTAAATAAAGTTTATACGAGCGTACCCAATTTTATAGCAAATTGCGGTGAAGCTATTATGGAATGTGGTGAGCCAGAGGCACTTTGCGGTAATTTCCTGGGATATAAAGAAGTTCAAAAGATTTATATCGTGCCGAATGATCCATCAAAATGGCCGTATTTCTTATATATAGGAGGCGAAACATTCCCCGAGACAGTTAACATTAGCCCTGCGCGTAAAGATGAATTTGAAGACCTATGCTTGAAGATATGTCCGAATCAACTTTGGCTAGGAATTCTGGTATCATATACATAAGACAGTTAAATAATAGTATATAAGTTTAGGTTACGTTAAGAAAATAAAGAGAGGTAAAAATGGCTTTAAATCCAACTATTTCATTTCCGGGACAAATTGATCCTGCAACTCCACAATATCCCTACGGGCAAGCACGAAATATTGTTGTCCCTGGCGACGGTACGGGTACACCGTGGCGTGCAGATTTATTAAATGACCTTTTTGGTATGCAACAAGCCTTATTAAATCAGGCTGGTATTGTACCTACCAATACACCTGATGAAGTTGGAAATTCTCAGTACGTGGATGCAATGAGTTCGCTATTTTCAGGTCAAGAGCCAAATTTATTAATTGGTCAAGATCTACAAAGAAATCCACACACACTGGGACAACAATTTTCTGGATTAACTGGTAGTCAAATGATTGCTGATCAAATTAATTTATCTTTAAATTTAACAAATGGTGGGTCGCTTAATTCTGATTCTGTAGATAAAACAACTTCGCCAGGTCCTACTATTGCACAAGCTGGTATTTATTCTCCAACCGGCAAAAGAATAAGTGTCAATGCGTCACAAGCCATGGCGCCAAATGATTTAGCATCTATTGAATGGGTCATCGAAGGTTTGGATTATGTAAAAATAGCAAACCAACCATTTGTATTTGATGTGTGGGTTAAATCAAGCGTTGGTGGCACATACTGCCTTTATTTCGGGGATGCAACTACCGGAAATAATAATTTTATTAGAGAGGTAAATTTATCCGCAGGTGTTTTAACACATATTGTAGAGCCAATTGATGCGGCCCCATTAGATGGTTTTAATTATTTTACAGGACCAGGTCTTCAAATTAAACTTGTGTTAGATGTGGGAGTGAACTCAACCGGCGGTATTGTAGATAGCTGGAATGTAGTACAAGATATTGCCACAAGTAATCAAGTTAATTTTATCTCTAACCCTGCCGCTACATTTGATTTTTGGCTCGCAAAGGTCACCCCAGGAACTGTAGGAACACCATTTCCGTATGAGGATACAGCAACAACTTGGGCGAAGTGCGAAAGGTACTTACAAAAATCATATGATTATTTAATTGACCCAGGTACGATTCAAGCACCAAGTAGTTCACCAGGGGCTATTAGTGCAGTTGGTCAGCTGACGGGCGGGGATCCTAGGTTTTTAGAGCTAAGGACACCCTTAAAAACGGCTATGAGGGTGCCCCCTGGAATGACTTTTTATTCCACTGAAACGGGTGCGGCTAATGCTGTTCGAGATATTGATGCGGCTTTAGATTATGCTGTTCAACCGTTTGGCGAGGAGATGTCCATAAATTCGACGGGATGGCCTGTTGCTCTTGTAGCTCCTGGACGCCCGATAGGTAATATCTTATATTGTCACTATGTGGCAAACGCTGGTATTAACTATTTTGATCAATAATAATAAAAGAGGAAATAAAAATGAAAAAAACAAATAAAATGAAAAAAATGATATTAAATTCTATAATCTTTACAAGTCTGCTTGTCTTTGCTGTTCATGCATTTTCAATGCCTAAATTATCTATTGATAAAGAGGCTATGTACATTCAGCTATCTGCAAAGATGTTAAATGCTGACTTCACATCACATAAAATTAAAACATTGGCTGACAATAAAAAAAACCGTTTTCTTACAAATGTAAAACTTGGTGCACAGTTAAAGAATGGTTTATTTATGGATGAAAGCTTTGATGTGATCAATAAAGAAAAATTAGGTATTTTATCTGATATTGGTTATAGCTATAAAACAAAGATGTTAAGTCCGTATGCTGAGGTGTACTATCACTACGAACCAAACTTTAATAAGCATAAAAAGAAAGAAAACTTTGGTTATAAAGCTGGTTTAAAACTAGATGTATTTAATAAATTTAAGCCTTACATTGAATCTGATGATATTACAGTTAAGAAATTATCATTAATGAAATATGGTGCTGAATTTAAATTAAATGATAAATTTGCTATAGAAGCTGATTATGCAGGTAAATCAAAAGAAAGTAATAACGAAGTAGATTTTGGTATTCGATACAGCATATAATAATGTAGCGGGATGGAGTAATGGCAACTTTTTGGGCTCATAATCCGAAGATCCGGGTTCAAGTCCCGGTCCCGCAACCATTATTATAAAAACCCATCTAGGGCATCAAAAGCCTCATCTTTAGTGCTCTTTTCTTTATTATTACTTTTTTTTGCCTTCTTTTGACCTCGATTATCGAATTCATCAGCATCTTTGATATCATTAATTCCAAATAATGCCCCTAACGCATATTTACGCGCATAACTTGATGCACATCCCGTTATCTGGCTCTCATCCATGCCTTTTCTAAATTCTGGTTCACGAGCAAAACTGGTAGCGCTAATTGTATTTTGTCCGTCCGTAATATATGCAGTTGCTTTTATATAATATCGTTCATTTACTATAACTAAATCATCATGATTACCGATATAGCATTTATCTAATAACGGCTTAGCCGCTTCTAAAATATCTTCACATGACCTAGAACTATAGCCGCCGAATTTATTGTAATTATTCTTCGGTGCTTTCAAGTTTTTTTGTATATGCAACAACTCCTTAAATACAATGCTTTTCGGATCTATGTTATCCATTTATTAACTCCATTAATATTATTTTTATGATGAAAATTTTTCATTTGATATTGAAATACATTTACCAAAAACAGGAATATATTCAAATTTCGCATCGGTAGCTTCAAAAAATCCAGCAGAAAACTTATTATTTTCTTTTAATATAATCCTAGTATCATCTGGAATATTTTTTAATATTTCTATCAATTCAATTTTTGTCATTTATCTACCATGATTTCTTTTGTATTAATTTTATGAATAGATGCCTTCACACTTACATTAATATTATAAAATCCATGACCTGGAATTTCAATCACGCCACTTCCTGACTTGACTTCATCATAATCAATAACGCCCCAAACATTAAAATAATGATATATTTTTTCTTTCATTTGATTAGCAACTTTTTCAATTGCATCATTAATATTTTTATTTTTCATTTAATAACCATATATTTATTTATAAAATTCACTAGTCATCATCAATATGACTCTCCCAATCAGTTAAGCTTGCTTGTAATTTATAGCAGTCAGACATAACTTGTGCATATAATGCGTAGTCAAATTGACCAAAATATTCTAATTCTCTCATTAATGAGCTAAGACTTTTACTAAATTCAAATATTTTATCAACTTCTATTTCAGAAGGAGATTTTTCATCTTCATCTTTATCATATTTATCTGAATCTAAAGCAATGCTAGCTAGCGCCAATCTAAATTTTTCTATTGAATGAAGTTTTTTTTGTTTATAATTATATATGTATTCAAGAAATGACGGTGACGCTATGCATATTGTCCCCAAACTATCCATCTCATTACATATTTTAATATAAATATCCCTCAAATGTTCTGAATTAAAACTATTTTCATCTATCAATAGATGCATTTCATCAAGTAACTCTCTTGTATTTCCAAACAATAATCCAATGATTATTGTTTCTTCATCAAGTATTGTGTGTTCAATTTTATCATTCATTAATTTAACCTCTTAATTTCTTTCCCATTATTTAAATGCATAATTCTATTTTTTGCAAGCATTATTATAATAGCGAGTGTTTCATACTCATTGATTAAGTTCATGCAATCGGAAATATCATCAACAAGTATATCTTCTCTAAAGACTTTATTTACAGTATTTTCGCAAGTATCTTTCATTTAGCCTCCTTGGCTATTTTTAATTAAAATAAATTATCTTGATCATAGTATTGATCACTATGATTTTCTTGTTGTTTATTATATTCTTGTTTAGCTTCTTGTAAATGCTCGCGTTGATTATTTTGTTGAGGTGGATTTTGATTATTTTGTTGAGATGGGCCTTGATAACCTTTCATCGGAAATATCATCATTGAATAATCAGGTTGCCTGCTACCTTCTTTTTTAAAACCGTTAACAAATACAGATACATTAACCCATTCAGTATCTTTTCCCATTGCCATAATTTTTTCTCGCAAGTCTTTTATATTAAACTTACCAGATAAACATTTTTTACCTGTTTTAGTTTCTTTCTTCCAAAGTGCTGCTAGTTCATTTTGATTCTTCTTTCGTTGTTGTTGCTGATTATTATTATAGTTATCACTCATTTTCTTTCCCCTTTTTAGTTAAAAAATTATTATCATCAAATATTTATAAAACACGCACAAATAAAGATAATCGTTAAAATTAATATACAAAATGCAATAGGCGCATAAATAGGCAGTAATGCTATCGCCCAACTTATATTAATTATGTGTGCGCATTTCAATATAATAATTGTTAATGCAAATATTGAGTATATTGTACTAGTCATTTTGTCTATCGTCTCGTATGTTTTCTTCACCTTTATTCACCTCTTCAATATTACTGTTATATAACTTATTTTTTCTTAACATATCGCTAAAATCATTTTGTGGAAAATCCAACTCGTTATCAATAATATTTTGTATGAATCTTACTGCCTTCCAATTTTTATAAAAAAATATAATATTATCTTTGAGTGTAATTATATTCAATGCAGCCCCAAAACAATCCGCTATTTTAAACAGTATGTTGTCACAAGTCCATGCATGATATAAAAGCACACATATAATAAAAACTAATAAAATCAAGCAAGCATAATCAGATAATTTATTTTTCATTTAATCACCTAATATAAAACGTTATCAGGAATAACATAACAAAAGCAGCATATATTTTAATTGCGTACAGGTCATGAATGCCGTATCTAAAATAAGATGACAAGCTATGCATCATTAAGATTACCCCAATGAGTAGCATAAATATTTTTAGTAATATTCTAATCATTTTCATCAATTTTATTTAATAAAAAAGTAGCGTATGAGGTTGAATGTACCTGGCTTATAAACCATTTACCCATATATTTGTCTTTGTGACCATCTATAATTATTTTCACGCAATTCAATTGATCTTCGCTTAGTTCATTCTTGTATTTAAGATGGCTTTCGGAGTTAATAATTGGCTTGCAAACTAAGAGATAATCAAATAGTTTTCCCTCTGCTATTTTCTTTAAATCAATGCTGCTGCACTCGAAAAATCTATTGTTAATCTGTATTTTATTTTTTTTATATATTTTAAAAATATTGTCATCTTTTTTTGTCATTATTTATTCCTTTTAAAATGTAATCTTATGTAACTGTATGGTATTGAAATACTGAGTATAAGTAGAAATGCAGATAGTTTTATATTGATTAAATGGATTTCATTTGGAGAAAATAGATCATTTAGAAATATGGTTATATTCATTATAAATACAAATGCATACCATGTGAATGCGAATATATCATATTTTGAAAAGTTATATTTTTTAATGAATTTACTCAATGTTTTGTCCTTATCACTCTAGACTCTGATTTGTTATTATATTTTTTGTAAATATCAGGATGATCAATTTTTAATTTATTAGAATCTAATTTTGATTTAGTTTCATTATTATAAGTGAGTAGTAGCTTACCCTCACTATCAGTTAATCGTGTTGATTCACGCATATATTTAAGTATATCAGTTTTTATAACATCTTTCGCGTCTTTTAATGATTTTTGTTTTGCTGTTATTGAATCGTAAGATTTTACTTTTGATATAATCAATTGGTCTGCCATTGTTTCGCTATCAGCTGTATTGCTAAATTCTTCTTTAGCGTCATTGATATTTGTTATTGCGGGCGGTATTCTTTTTTCAACATGATCTTCCCAGAATTTACGCTCTACATCTAACAGTTGTTGACCACGTTTTTTATTATGCTCGTATTTAAAAATAATAAAGTCCCACGTGAATCGAAATATAACGGCTATATCAGCGCCATCAGCGTTCATAACATTACAATAATGCATAACTTGATAGAAATAATCTAACGGTATATCAGAGCTGCCAGCATCACCCCACTTATCATCGTAGAATATCGGGGCTTTCGCTTCAAATACTCGATTTAATTTCGGTATGAACCCATCGATATTTGCTAAGATGAAATCATGTTTAGGATGAACTATTGTAGCATCACCACAGATAACTTCATTACCCGTTGCTTTCATATATTTTTTTACTACCAGCGGTTCTAGATCATTCCCCGCTTCATATTGACCATAATATTCTTCTTCTTCAATAGATTCTGCTATCTTGCTTTTATAAACATTATAAGCAGTTCCCCATCTTGACTTGCCGAGTATTTGCGCTGCATCACTACCGCCAATTCCGCCTTGTCTAATTATTTTTTGTTGATGTGTTAGCATTATATTTTTTCTTCACTTTTCCAACCACCAAACTCTTCTCTAGCAGTTGGTTCTAAAAATGGTTGGTTAAAAAGTTCTTTTAATACGGGTTCATAAAAATTTATTAACGAATTTTCAAAGACACTTTGCATGTTGCTATAGCTTTTATTTACGATGCAGTTAAATAAATTATTATCTAAAAAAGCTTCTTCTGTAGCATCACACATTAACAATGTTTCATTATTATCATAAGATGTTTTAAATGCATCATATACAGACCGCAATCTAACATTTTCTGGTATATCATCCCATGATTTTGTTTTAGGAAATAAATACCTTAAATCAGTTATAATGCTCTCATATATGTTTTTATGATTAAAATCATCAAGGTAGTACGCTTCACTTTCAGATAAATTAAATTCATTTGCTACGTTCATTCACTTTCCCAAACTTCTTGCTTTTAATTTAAAACTATTATACAAGGATATTTTTCATTTGTAACTATAATTTTAATAAAAAACCAGAATATTTTTTTAGGATAATGCTCACAAGAAAATAGGAATTTATTTTTATTTAACTGCATTGATGCAGGCATTTTCACGTGCTAAGCTGTTCGTATGTTTACAAAGAGACAACAAATTGAAATCGCTAAAGAATTGAAATTTTTAGCAGATAAATGTGGCAATCAAACAATGGCAGCTGAGGCCGTTGGAGCAACACGATTTGCATATTCACTATGGATAAATGGTAACCGCAAAATCCACCCAAGATATCTATCTGCATTTAAAAAATTAGGGTGTGACATCAAAATCTTACGGCCAGATCTTGATTATATTTTGTAGTAATACGGAGATTTTATGAGCAAATTTAGAAAGGTTGATCCTAAAATTTGGAATGATAAAAAGTTTAATGCCTTATCTGATAAAGCAAAGCTGGTATTTTTTTTGATCTTAACTCACCCGCATTTAACGGCACTTGGCGCTATGCGTGGATCAATAAAGGGGCTTGCTTTTGATCTAAAAATGAACGAGAAAGCCTTCAGGGAAGCCTTTAGGGAAGCCTTTCGAGCTTCTTTAATTAAGTACGATGAGGAGAGCAGTTTTATCTGGTTGCCGAACTTCTTGAAATACAATCGACCTCAAAGCCCCAATGTCGTTTTATCTTGGTCAAACTGGCTAAATTACTTACCTGAATGTGATCTAAAAATAGAGTTAATTCATAATGTTAAGTCTTTTGTCCAAAGCCTTGGCGAAGCCTTTAGGGAAGCCTTGCCGGAAGGCTTCCGAAAGCCTTCCGAAAGCCTTACCGAAACCATGAGCATGAGAAATGAGAATGAAAATGAGAATGAAAAAAAACATTCTTGTGAAATCGCTGGCGCTCTTTCACGGGAGGGGATGTTTAATAATTCTACAGTTACAACAAGCAAGGATGTTGTGCAAATTTTCGACTACTGGAGAGAAGTTTTTAATCATGCAAATGCAAAACTGGATAACGCGAGAAAGTCCAAAATTAGATCAGCTCTAAAATTGTTCAGTGTTGAAGAGTGTTGCGAAGCGATTGACGGCTGCAAAGCGTCGGCGTACCACCAAGGCGAGAATGAAATGAAAAAAAAATTTGATGGGATAGATTTAATTTTTCGAAATGCGGAAAAAATTGAGTGGTTTAAAGATTTATCAAAAACACAACGAGAAAACGAAGATCCAGGCTTCGGTGGAATTTAAATTTTAACAATGGGGAAATAATGCGAGCAAAAGACATAGCAGAAAAATTATCACGATGCGCTGAACGAGTCGCAAAAAATTTGTTGCCTCATGGTAAATTAATGGGCAACTACTGGGTTGTTGGAGACGTTTTCGGCAAACCGGGCGAGAGCTTAAAATTGTGCATTCATGGAACAAAAAAAGGCAGCTTTTACGACTTTGCAACAAGTCAGGGCGGAGACCTGCTTGAGCTATGGCGTTTAAACAGGCAAATAAGCGTATCTGAGGCTATAAAAGAGGCTAGCAGCTACTTAGGTATATCTCTGCCGACTTTCGTCCCATCAAGACAAAATATCGAGACCAGCCCTTCTGTAGAAAAATTACCAAAATCGATCTCGGCAAATGCAAAGAATTACTTGCATATTGAGCGAAAATTAAGCTTAGACACAATTGATAAATTTAGCATACGCGGTGAACGCAACGAAGAAAGAGATAATGATTTTATTGCATTCCCGTTCTTTACAGATTCAAAAAAAAATAAATTAACACAGATAAAATGGATTGGTGTTAGGCGTGGTCAAAATAATAAAAAAATTATTTTCACGGAACGAAACTGTAATCCGGGGTTATTCGGCTGGCACGCTATCGCAAATGACACACGTACTATTGTTTTAACCGAGGGTGAAATTGATGCAATGACATTACACCAATACGGGTTTAATGCATTATCACTACCCTATGGCGGCGGCAAAGGTAGCAAGCAAGCGTGGCTTGAAAAGGAATTTGATCGCTTAGCAATCTTTGATGAAATATTTTTATGCTTAGATAACGATGAAGTCGGAAAACAAACAATTGATGTTTTAGTTGAGCGATTAGGTTCACACCGTTGCCGGGTTGTAACGTTGCCGAAAAAAGATGCTAACGAGTGTTTGCAAGCGGGGATCACTCGAAAAGAAATAAACACTTGTTTTGCAAATGCGAAATGTTTTGATCCGTCAGAGTTCAGACGCTTTAGTGATTTTAGAGAAGCGATTAAAGAAAGATTTTATCCTCAAAATAATGAAATAATAGGCTATAATCCACCGTTTGATAAATGCAAAGGCAAGATTTTATTTAGACCAAAAGAATTGAGCTTATGGAGCGGAATTAATGGGCACGGGAAATCTCAATTCCTAGGGCATTTAATATTAGATTTTGTGAAACAAGATGCTAAGGTATGTATAGCAAGCTTAGAGTTAAGTCCAGAAATATTATTGACACGACTAGCACGTCAAGCTTCGGCTCAGACACGACCGACAAAAGCCTACATTGATGCAATTTGCGATTACTATGCAGATAAAATATGGTTATTCAATGTGACGGGGCAAGCAAAGGCAGATCGTTTATTAGAAGTGTTTCTTTATGCTAGACAAAAACATAACGTCGATGTTTTTATTATTGATTCTTTGATGATGTGTGGATTAAAAGAAGATGATTATGATGCGCAAAAACGATTTGTAGAAAGATTATGTGAATTTAAAAATACGTATAACTGCCATGTTCATTTAGTAGCACACCCTCGCAAAGGGGCTGATGAATCAAGACCGCCTGGTAAGCTTGATATTAAAGGGACTGGCTCAGTCAGTGATTTAGCAGATAATAATTTTGTGATATGGCGAAATAAGAAAAAAGAAAATGATATGCAGCAAGCTGAAAATGAAGGTGAGGCCGTTGCAGAGGACTTAAAAAACAAATGTGATTGTTTATTGATATGTGATAAAAATCGAAATGGTGACTGGGAAGGTAAGGCGTCGCTTTGGTATGATAAAAAATCTTATCAATATTTGAATTACCGAACTCAAAAGCCAAACCCTTATGTTTCATTTTTTGATAAGTCCGTTAATGAAACAGTTTATGATGATAAATTTTGAGGATAATAAATGAATATCAAAAGGCAAAAAACACATAATGAGATACTAAGAGTATTTCATAGGCTTGATATAAATCTACGTAAAAAGATAATCACAGACTTTAAAGATCTTATATTGAAATTTAAGAAGCATGATCAAAAACCCACAAGTTGTGTATGCTTGCGTTGTGAGTTTAGTAATGTAGAAAAGGATGGCTATAATCTTGCGTTTAACGGAAATGAAGTAATGGAAGCTGATTTTTGTGATTTTTTACATACTAACTTTAAATTATTTAAAAATGTTGTTCTATCTCTATCTAACGAGAAGCCAACCGTTTCAAATGTTAAAGGTACATTATTCGCAAGCAATCCTACAGTTTATCCACATATCCCACCACAACCGACACGACTAGCCCGTTTCGGCTAACATATGTTCATTATTAAATGAAAATTAATTTAAATTAGTTGTTGACAGAGTTATCTAATAGGCATATCATTAACTTATAGGCATTAAGTCTAGATATTAAAAATAAAGGAGAAAAAAATGAGGAATAAAATGGAACGACAAATTGTATTAGAAAAAGCAATACAAAATGTTAGTCAATCAGCAAGAGTTATTAATAATCGTTTAAGGCAAAAATTTAAGGAAAATAGGGATGATATAACAATAAAAGATGGCATGTATATTAAGATTGCAGATGATGCAATGATGGGCGACTATATTGGTAATTATTCAGATATAAGAGGTTAAAATGAGAAAAACACCAAAAGAAGAATTAAAAGAATTATTAGATAAGCACAATAAATGGCTAAATGATGAGGCTGGTGGTGAAATAGCTAATCTAATAGATGCTGATCTAAGAGGTGCTAATCTAAGTGGTGATAATCTAAGATATGCTAATCTAAGAGATGCTGATCTAAGAGATACTGATCTAATAGATGCTGATCTAAGTGGTGCTAATCTAAGTGGTGGTGATCTAAGATGTGCTGATCTAAGTGGTGGTGATCTAAGTGGTGCTAATCTAAGTGGTGGTGATCTAAGATGTGCTGATCTAAGTGGTGGTGATCTAAGTGGTGCTAATCTAAGAGGCGCTAATCTAATAAATGCTAATCTAATAGGTGCTAATCTAATAGCTGCTGATCTAAGAGGTGCTGATCTAAGAGGTGCTGATCTAGCTGGTGCTGATCTAAGAGATGCTAATCTAAGTTATGCTGATCTAATAAATGCTAATCTAACGAAATGCCATATAAATAATATTAAATTATTACACAACACATGTCGATCAGTTGACATAGATAACTCTGTATTCTTAATTGAAATACTATCAAGGATAACTAAATTGGAGAAAAAAAATGAGGAATAAAATGGAACGACAAATTGTATTAGAAAAAGCAATACAAAATGTTAATCAATCAGCAAGAGTTATTAATAATCGTTTAAGGCAAAAATTTAAGGAAAATAGGGATGATATAACAATAAAAGATGGCATGTATATTAAGATTGCAGATGATGTAACGCTTGTTGTCAATGTAAGACTGCATGACGATAGAATATAATTAATTCAAGGAGGAATTATGCTAATAATAATAACAATAAAAATGATAATAATATTGACTGTATTAACGACAACATGGGAGTTGGGCGAATGGATGAAATAAAAATGGATAATTATAAATTTTATAAACTAACAATAAAAAAGGCAAAAAAAATGATGTTAAGCAGTATTTATAATGAAATATTTAATAGAAAGAGTCGAATAGGTCAACCTGAATTTGAGATTTTAATGGAAGACGGCGGATGTATAAAGGGGAAAATTCAAAAAACAGTGAGTTCAAAGGGATGTAAATTAAGATTCTTAGGTAGGAATATAAATCTTCATATTGGATCTTTTTTATATATTGGTGATATTTCTATATATGATTTAATGAACTACGTAGATGGAGGTGCTTAATGTTAGTATTGACCAGATATATAAGTGAAGAAATAATTATACGTCGCAAGAAAGAAAGTAAAGATAATAATGTTGATATAAAAATTAGTATATTAGATATTAAAAATACTAAATGCAGGATCGGTATAACTGCAGATAAATCTTTATCAGTACATAGATCAGAAGTTCAACAAAGAATTGATGCAGGAGTTTATAAAAATGACTAAACGAATGAGCGATTATTATGTTTTTATAAGAAACTTTATATATAAAAATGGGTATTCACCAACACATACTGAAATCGCGGCGGGGGTTGGCATCTCGTCGCGCGGGACGACAAAGAAATATATTGATTTGTTGGTAAATAAAGGTCTTATAAAAATAAATAAAAAAACATCTAGAAATATAGAGCTGGTAAATAATAATGATATAAAAAAAGTAATGCCATCTTATTTTAAAAGACGTTCTAATGAGGATTTGATACATGCAAAAACTGCATTAGTAAATATTGAGAAAATTGTTAAAAATGATAGTGATCACTACTTATATTATGTGATGGATTCTTTAAAACTATATTGCGAGAAATAAATGAACAGAGAAAAAACTACATCTACTAAAAAAATAAAATTGTTATTAATGAAAAACAATGTTACTCAAGCAGAATTTGCAAAAATATGCCATTGTACACCAATCACAATCAACCGCTATTTGAATGCTGATCAATGCCCGTATATAATAAAAGAGAAGGCGGAGGAATTATTTAAAGTGAAAATAAGAGAAGTAAATAACAGGGGGAATAATGAAAAAAGAGGCGGAAAGAATACTAGATCAAATAGAGGAGATGTCCGAAAATAACGAAACTAGGCGAATTGGGTTAAACTTTTGGAATTTCGATAGCATTAGAAAGCATTTGGGATACGATAGAAAAACAAAATCGATATTGTATAACGGCGTTAATGTATATTTGATTGAGAGATGACATGGATGTATTTAACGAAATAAAAATATTTCTGCCGTGGCCACCATCAATTAATCAATACTTATCTAATATCGGAAATAGAAGATTTTTATCAAAAAAATCTAGACAGTATCAAAATGATGCTATAACCTTGATAGCTCAGCAAAGAGGATATAACCCCCCAATCAATATAAACGTGGCAGTCGATATTCAGTATGTTCAGCCGGACAATCGAGTTAGAGATGTAGATAATTTTCATAAATGCGTCATTGACTCTTTAACAAAGGCGCAGATATGGAACGATGACAGTCAAATGAAATCTATAAAGATGGATTTTGTGATATCTGATAAAAAAAATGCAGGGGCTTACTTGAGAATAAATCCTCATGAGCCTCGGGTATTGAATTGGTAAATAATAATTAAGGGGAACACATTGACAAATCAAACTGCTTTAACTGATGAAGCATTAAATGAAATGGGTATTAATGTTACATATAAAACCGTAAAATTTTATGCAAAGGAATTACAAAATTTTCAAGAGAACATTCTTATATTATTATTTGAAAAAGATAATAAAGACATAAAAGCTGAGTTTTTATATGAGACATTAAAAATAACAGAAAACACAATTCTTTCTGTTTTAGATTCAATGATTGTAAGTATAAAAGATAACACTAATGTTAGAGTTTTTGAATATATAAAATCAGAATTAAGAAAAAAATTACTTACAAATATAAATGATATTATTGATGGAAAGTTACCTAAAAATAAAAGTTCATACAAAGAGATGTTGTAATATGAAATTTTTTAAACTTATAGTTGGTCTAGCCATTGCAGGCGTAGCTTTATATGCACTTGATGCATTAATGATACCCTTATCTCATGCGTTTAATATGCCATTCATACGGTATTTTACTTATGCAATGAATGTTATCGCCGTTGTATGTGTTTTTGATAAATGCATGAAGGATGATGGTGGTGGTGAAGAAAAGAAGAAGGTAAGCAGCGATGTTCTTCGTTAATGATAAAGAAATTAAAAAGCTAGAGCGAGATCTTGAGTTATTCGCTCATAGGTCTATTCCTTTTGCGACTAAATTCGCTTTGAATACAACTGCACGAGCTGCTCAAGTAACAGCTAGAGAGGATGTTAAAAAGGAGTTTATCACTCGAAATGCATTTACTAGACAAAGCATTCAGTTCAGACAAGCAAAGAGTTTAAATATAAGAGATCAAGAGAGCGCTGTAGGTTCTACAGCCCCATACATGGAAGATCAAGAATTCGGTGAAACAAAATTAAAAAATAGCAAACAAGGTATTCCATTGCCTACATCTTACAGTGCCGGACAAGCATTGAACGCAAACCCACGTACTAGATTGCCTAGGAAGCCAAATAAGCTCGAAAACATTAGATTAAAGAAACAAAGGAAGCCTGGGAAAACTAGGCGTCAGCAGAACCTTATTGCCGTTAAACAGGCTGCACAAAGTGGTCAAAAATACGTCTATATGGATTTGGGAAGAAAGCAGGGTATATTTAAGGTTGTTGGTACAAAGAAAACACCACAGATTCGTATGATCTATGATTTAAGTAATCAAGCTTTAACAATACCTAAACGGGCTTGGCTAAAACCAGCTGTAGACAAAACAATACCGAAAATGCCGCAATTTTATAAAGAAGCTCTGGAATTTCAGGCAAGAAAACATGGTATGTTTGAATGATTAACAAAATAGGGTGGGAATAATGGGGGCTTGTGAAAAAGAATACATAAGTCTTAATGAAAAAAATTCTGTTATCTCTAAAGTTAAAGATAATTTAATAAGTATGATTCAGGATTGTGCGGATTGTGATTGTTATGTTGGTATTGATACTGATGATGCAACAATAGATGAGCTAGTAAAGATTTATAATGAAGAACGGATAGAAGATGACTAACAAAGAACAAATTAAAAGGCGCTCAGGACAAATAACTAAGCGCCTGCATGTTTAAAATAAGGAATATTTCAATGCGTGTGTATGATATCAAGCCTTATTTGTGTTGTCAATAAAGGAGGGTCACCCTCCTTATGAGAAAAACATATTTTTTTATATACATAAAAGCATGCTTTAGTACAATAGCTGCCTGTACGGCAGTAAAACTTTTAAGAATATACGATTCATATTTTTCTAAGCTGCCTGTGCGGCAGTTTAAGTCTTTTGAATAGATTCATTTTCTAAGCTACCTGTACGGTAGAAAATACATTATAAAGGAGGGTCACCCTCCTTACAAGGAATTATCAAAATAAAATATATTAAAAAGCATGCTTTAATATGAGTTGTTTAAAATCTATAACTTGGCGGTAATGTTAATCTTATAAATGTTCTGTATTGATCTTCATTCGCCGCCATAGTTTCGTGCAACATGTGAACATTGCCAAGATATACAAAATTCTTTTTTAAAACGAGACTTTTTGTTTTTGAAATATCAACATCTTCACAGTTTCCGCCATCTTTTATTTCGCCATGAAATTCACCAACATAAGCTTTGCAGCCCACTTCATTAGATGCTAGTAGTATCCCACCGCCTATTAATTTATTATTAGTCGACCAGCGCGGTGGTATTGGGTCCCAACTATTGTTAACAAAATTTCCATCAAAATGTAGTCCAGAACGCCGGTGATTCGATCCTTTCTTAACGAAACTTTGATCAATTGTTAAGTAAATCGTTCCGTCTACTGTTTCATTCTTTAACATAGTGTCAATTGATTTTTTCCAACGATTAAACTTTTTAGGTAATTTATTTTTTTCAAACGGCTGCATATATATACGCTCATTTGTAAACTCTGGAAATTCAATAGTAGATTTTAATTTTAATTCGCTTTTCATAATTTCCCCCTACATTAAATAATGATAGTAACATAAAATTAAATAGAAAATAACATAAATTAATTTAAATTAGTTGTTGACAGAGTTATCTAATAGGCATATCATTAACTTATAGACATTAAGTCTAGATATT
>JAHWGK010000044.1 GCA_020054495.1 Thermoplasmata archaeon
GACTCCTTCTGCTGGAAGTAACTATGAGTGTGTTGATGAAACCAATATGGATGATTCCGACTATGTGGAAGGGGCCAATGCTGGAGAAATAGATTCATATACCTATGGTTCTGTGCCTACTGATTTAGATGATGCAGCTATATTTGGAATTCAATTAAGAAATCAAGCAGTAAGAACAGCAGAATCAGATAATATAAAAATGAAAGGATTGTTAAGAACTGGATCAACTGATTATAAAGAAACTACTGCACAATCTTTAGCAGATATAGTTAAAAGTAAAGTAGTTATTTGGGAAGATGATCCAAGTGATTCTAATCCTTGGACTCAAGCAAAAATAAATGCCTGTGAATTTGGCGTGGAGGTAGCTTAAATGACACTTAAATTTATAGATGGATTTGAAGGGTATAATGACTTTGATGATTTAGAAAAAGTATTTGTAGGATCAGTTGCTACTGGTGATTATTATAGTTTTCCAACAGGGAGAAGGGCAGGAACTAAGTGTTTAAATTGGAACGGGCATGATACTACCAGATATACCTCTGATTTAAAATTTCCTATAGCAAATGGTGCTTTTATTTCTGATGAAGAAATCATATTTGGTTTTTCTTTTAAAGTTATAGATTATGATTTAACTTATGCTTGTGAATTTGATTTTCTTAATGCTAATTCAGGGGGAGTACGTTTACGATTTAATAATGGTGGTGAAAATATTATCTTTTATAGATCTCATATTTCTATGTATCAGGTGGGTACTATTAATTATGATATGAATACATGGTATTATATTGAAGTAAAATGTAAAATGGGAAAACCTGGTTATATTATAGTTCACTTAGATGAACAGGAAGTGCTTAATTATGCAGGTGATACTATGTGGAGTGGTGATACTTTTTTTAGTCAGGGAAGCTGGAGATTTGAAAAAAGGTGGGATATATCCATAGATGATCTTTACATTGCTGGAAGTGAAGGATCATATAATAATGATTTTTTAGGAGATATTCGTATTGATACTATTAATCCCAATGGTGCAGGAAATCATACAGATTTAACTCCATCGGCAGGAAGTAATTATGAATGTGTTGATGAAGTAGTAGTTGATAACTCTGATTACGTTGAAGGAATTAATGCTGGAGATATAGACTCTTATTCCTATTCAGATGTACCGACTGATATTGATGATTCAGCTATATTTGGAATTGGTTTAAGAAATATAGCTCAAAGGACAGCAGCATCAGACAATATAAAAATTGATGGATTGATAAGAACCGGATCAACCGATTATAATGCTTCTGTTGATTTATCATTGCAAGATAATTGGGCAAGTAAAGATTTTATATTTGAAAGAGATCCAAGTGATTCAAATGTATGGACTCAAGCCAAAATTAATGCTTGTGAATTTGGCGTGGAGGTAGCCTAATGGCTGACCCTATTTTGGTTAATGAAGGTCATGTTTTAGCTCATTTTATAAGAGATTATTGGCCTATGATTCTTGCTACATTTGGTTTTATAATATCTATAGCTGTAGTTTTAAGAGGTAAAATTCCTTTTATGGAAAAAAGATTAGATGATGCTTTTGCTAAGATAAAAGTATTGGAAAGTAGTTCTTTTATTGAAAGAAGACAACTTTTTGATAGAAATGATCAATTTCGATTTCAAAGTATTCCTGTATGTACAGAGATGAGAGATGAATGTCATACTCAACAAAAAATTTTTCAAAATAATTTTTGTAAAAAACTTGATAATATTACTTTTGAGTTAAAAGGAATTGTAAATGATGCAGATAAGAAAAGAGAAGAAACACGATATGAAATTACCAATATGAATAAACAGTTAATTGAATTGATGACACAAATGAAAACAATTTTGGCAAGGGATCGTAGAGAGGAAACGGCTGAAATGGTTCAAATGGTTGTACGGCAGGTTCTGGTTCAAATGCATCCCCCAAAAAAGGATAGTTAATATGCAGTTAATTTTGAGTTGTATACACAATGTTAACTCAATTGCTGATAAAAATAATTTGATTCTTTTAGTTGATACGAAATCAGGACGTATAGAATGGATACCATTAGATATTAAGAAGACAAATTATATTATTGGATCTAAAGCATTATGTATGTCTGGTGATTATTTGATGGTATCTTTAAAAACTAACAATAAATTCGATGATCTTATTGTTATTGATGTAGTAACTAAGAAGCATACGTTAACCAGTTGTAGAAAATCAAAAGATATTCATGATATGGTTTCAGTTTTTAGGGGCAGAGTTTATTGTATTTCAACTGGAACAGATTCTATGAATAATATTGTTTTAAGTCCAGCCACAAATAATATAATGAGAGATGTTAATCATTATTCTTTTGATGGAGCAGGAAATGATAACTATCATATTAATTCTTTGATAAATTGGAATCGTAGATGGTATGTTTCCAGTTTTGGAAAAGGATGGAAGGATAATAATTTTAGTAATGGAGCAATCATTGAATTATCCAAGAATGATAGGATAGTTTATTCAAATATAGATCAACCTAACTCTTTGTTCTTTAATCGTAAGGATGAGATGTGTTTTTGTGAGTCTGGTAGGGGCTTATTTCATCATGGTAGGATGATAACCCATGTAGGAGGGTATCCAAGAGGGGTTATTGAAGATCACTATGAGAACGGCTATTGGATAGCTCTATCGGCTGAAAGAAAGGATATTCCATCTATTCCTGTCCGATTAATATTTGTTAATTATCAAGGAATAGTTTGTAATGAAATAGTAATTCCTCAAACATATGACATATATAATATTATTGAAGCGAAAGGTTATTTAAGTAAGCTGTTATAGTGGAGCATAAATGAAACCTATTGATAAATTAAGAAGAACTGCTGGTAGATCACTTTTTATTTTTGATCATGGATTAGGAGATTTAATTAATTTTTTACCTGTATGGTATGAGTTTATAAAACAAGCAGGAATTACTCCCATTCTTGGATCAAGTTTAAAAAGACAGTTTGACCTCATTGATAAAAATATTATATCTATTGATGATTTATTTAATAAGAGAAGATATAATTATGTGTATAAAATTTTATATCCTGATCCTAAAGATAGTTCAATTCCTATAGATGTATCTGATGAACCTCCTAAACCTTATCTTTGTGCTTTTTATGAATTAGGAATGGATCATTTTGTTTGGAAACCTTATCATATGGTAAATAAATATAGAATTGATAACTCAAAGAGAATAGGGGTACACTTATTTGGTCATACAGGAATGCATAAGAAGTTTTGTCCGGTAGAGGTAGCTGAACAAATTTGGAAAGAAATAATTGAAGCTGGATATGAACCTTATGAATGTCATATGACACCAGATTTTGCAGATGAATATCCTGATTTTATAGAAGCTGATTTTATGGATTGTTTAAATAAGGATTGTTCTTTGCGTTATGAAAAAGCAGATCTTAAAAAAATGATAGAGGAAATAGGAAAATGTAAATTCTTTATTGGTATTGATTCCGGCCCTATTTATCTTGCTTCAGCTTTATTGGGTTTAGACAATATAATAGGATTGGAAAACCAAAAGAAACATAATAATTTTTTACCAAAACATATTGTTACTGTACCTGTTTTAAATTATGAAGCAGGTTCTATTTATAATCAATTGAGGACTATGGAAAAGTGGCTATAATAAATTATTTTAAAAAAATAACTGATTTTGTTTCTGAAAAAATTGAATGTAGCAAATGTGCTGATAGTAAAGAAGATCGATTAAAAGTTTTTTTTGATGCTGCTTTTGAAGGAATAGCTATTACTGATGGTGGTAAATTTATAGATGGTAATGATCGTTTTAGTGAAATGTTTGGATATACTAAAAAAGAATTACTTGGTAAATCTATTATTGATTTAGTTTATATGGATGATCAAGACCTTGTTCAAAAACGGATGAAGGAAAATTATACAGAAGTTTATGAGCATAGATGTGTTCATAAAAATGGTTCCCTTCGTTATGTAGAGGTTCATGGTAAGACTATTAAATATAATGATAAACTTGTAAGAATTACTGCAATACATGATATTACCAATAGAAAAAAAGATGAAAAGGATCGCATTAGATTTGATTTACATAAAGGTCAAATTTCTAAAATGGAAGCAATAGGTAGTTTTGCTAATGGTATTGCTCATGATTTTAATAATGCTTTACAACCTATAATTGGAAATTGTGATATTATTCTTTATGAAATGCGTAATAGTGATGATAATTGCAGGATACATAAAAAAAATATAAAATCTATAATTAGAGCAGCAGAAGTTGCAGGTCTTCTTGTTCGTAGAATTCAATCTTTTGCTCGTACAAATGGAGAAGAATTATTGCAACCTTTAAATGTGTCTAATTGTATCAAAGAAGCTTTTGAATTTATAAGATCTATGATTCCAACATCAGTAAAAATGGAATTAAATATAGAAAGAGGATTGGGAATAGCATTAGTAAATGATGTTACCATTAAACAGATACTAATGAATATTTGTAAAAATTCTTATCAGGCAATGGAAAATGAACAAGGGTCAATTGTTATTGATGTATATAATGAGGAACTTGTTGAAGAACGGTTTGGAATACCTGAAGGAAAGTATATTAGAATTGAAATAGAGGATAATGGTGAGGGAATGTCTCCTGAAGTTGTAAGTCGTTCTTTTGATCCATATTTTACTACTAAAGATGAAGGAGAGGGAACAGGAATAGGTTTATCAGTAGTAGATAGGATCATACGAAATTATGATGGATTTATTCGTATATATAGTGAGGTTAATAGAGGAACAAAAGTATCAATTTATATTCCTGCTTATTTAAAAGATAATGGATTAGGAACAAAATTTAAAATAATTGAAGAAGTAATTATGGGGGATGGTGAGAGAATACTTCTTGTGGATGATGAAGAAGCTATAATAGAAGCGGTTACTAAAATATTAGAGTCCTTGAACTACAAAGTAACTCCTTTTATAAGTAGTAGATTAGCATTAGAAGAATTTAAAATTAATTCAAATAAATATGATATAATATTAACTGATTTAACAATGCCTGAATTGACAGGTTTAAATTTAATACAAAAAATTAAAATTATTAGACCTGATATTAAAATTATCCTTTGTTCAGGATTAAGCAGTAGTAATAATAGACTTGAGAAACATGAATATTTTAAATACGTTGATGTATATATTAGAAAACCAGTAACAAGATTAGCGTATTCAAAAGCTTTATCAAAAGTATTAAATGGAAAATAATTATGAATGATGAAATCAAAACTCATATGACCGGATGGAAGACTAAAACTGGATCTTTTTTAGTAGCAATAGCTGGAGTTGTAGCTGGATCTACTACAGTAATACCTATACCGGAAGCAATACCGTGGATTAAATTTGTATCTTTTATTATTGGTGGGTTTGGAACGGCCTTTGTTGCTTGGGGAACAGGACACAAATTAGAAAAAAGCAGGACTGTTTATATAGAATCTAAGAATACCTTAAAAATGCCATCAAATCCTGTTGTAGAGTGATCAAAGGAAAGGCTTTTCCTGGACATGTTTTCCAAGGGGCATATTCACTATGCCCTTTTATATTTTCTATTGATATATGGTATCTCAGGGATAAACTAATGCATAATTTACTGAGAGCAGTAAGCATATTAGAATTTGGGGGTCTTTCATCATAGTTTCCGACACAACATATACCAATTGAATCTAAATTTTTATCTTTGGTGTGCGCTCCTATTTCACCTTCCATTCTACCTACCAGGATTTCATACTGATCATTAACCAATTCAATTCCATAATGGTATCCTATATCATTCCATCCTAATGATAAATGATATTTTCTAATTGCTTGCCATGAAACTGTTTCTGAATCTTTTGTTAATGAATGATGTATTATTATATATTGTGGTTTTGTAAAATTCATATGTGTAACATATAAGAACCAAAAATTTTAAAAATACTATAGAAATATCTTCTATAACATTGTTCACAGATAATAATTATTGCTATTTTAGAAAGTTCTTCTTGTTTATTACCTAAATTACGTTTACATTTTGGGCATTGATTGGTAGTTGTTATGCTTATCCACATTAAATCTTTTTCTAATTCTGGATTTCCCACTGATCTCTCCAAATATCAAATCGATTTCATTCCAGGTTAAATCATTTGGATCTTTACCTTTTGGTAGAATTATAAAATCAACATCCATAGGTACTGCATTTTTGACTCTATCGTAATCAAACCATGAATCAGAATCAAACATTACTATAATTTTAGAGGGTTTACAGGCTATTATTCTTTTTATTTGTTTGTTTGAGATCATTTTTAAATAGCCAGTGGTAACTGATATTTCATTTGAATAGTATATTTTAACATAAGAATTAATCCTTGTATAGTCTAAAAAACCTTCTACTAAAATCAGTGGTTTATTATTTAATATATGATCTTCATAACATAAATATGATCCTAAATTGGTTCCGTTTGAGTACCATTTATTTTTAATATTTCTCATTTGATAGCTGACGATTTTGTTCCTTAAATAGACCGGAAAAATAATTTGTTCTTTAGAATATCTTAGATCATATCTTTTTATATCCCAATAATATAGTTTTCTTTTTATAAAGAAACTTTTATAGTAAGAATTTTGTCTTAATAGATTATATGTTATTGGTTTATTATTGGGGAGTTCATCTTTCTTTGGAGGGATGTAAGTAGGTTCTTCTTTTTTGTTTCTTATTATTTGTGTCACCTGATCTACAATATCTACATCATAATCGATTTTATCTAATAGATATTCTTTTACTTCTTCAAAGGACATTCGACCATAGTAAGAAATAAGTCTGAATATGCTCATTCTTCCTTTGCATTTGAAACACGTACCAAATTTAAATTTAAGGTTAACAGCCCAATGATTATTTGATTCTCCACAAAAAGGACAGGGCCGAATACCTACATATCCGACCCCGATATTTTTTCCGTCCATAGTATAGTCAACATGAAACTCATCTAATATATCCATCATTTCAAGTTGCTCTATGATATGCTCTATACGTGGATCTATTATCATTTAGAGATTAATCTGAAGATTTCCCATGCTGGATAATTTTCATAAAAAGTTTTATCACCTGATCGATCTGGTTTTAGTTTTGATTTTTTAAATGCAATACGTGCTTTAAATGATTCTGATCTGAAGTATTTTTTAAATACATTGTTCCACCATTTAGTTTCATGCATTATTTTATGAAGACCAAGAGTATTAGGATCATCGATTTCTTTTTTAACAACAGGGAGAATAATTACAATTTTACCTTCTGGATGAAGAACACGTTGAAACTCTTTTAATGTTTCATGTAGTTTTTCTTCATCTGGTAAATGCTCCAGAACATGAGTACAAAAAAGAAGATCAACATCATTGTCATTGATCATTGATAGATCCCAGGAGGGAGTACAGAAAAAATCAGTGTAATCATTTGAATGAAAGGGAAGGGTAGGAATAACTGAATTGATTATATAGTTTGAAATATCTGTACCATATAGTTTGGAGAAAAGACCTAACTCATCTATTCCTCTTAAATTAATGCCACAGGCACAACCAACATCAAGTACGGTTTCCCAATCTTTACCAGGATTAGATTTAAGGTCAGCTAATTCAATAATCAGTTTTGCAAAATCTTTTTGCCAGTTACCATAAAATGTTATATCAAAATCTTCTTTACTCTGTTGGCAATCAAAATATTCTTTTTCATATTCATGAATTTCTGGTGGTGCAAATGTTCCAAGATTTTTTGGCATGATAGTCTCCTTTTAAATTGCATATAGTTTTTTGATTTCCCATCCTTTTTCTTTATAGATGTTAAGTCTTTCAATAGAATGAGAGTAGAAATGTTTATGAAACCTGCTTTTACCTCTAACGTTGTCAATAAAATCAATTACTTTTAATTTATTTTTTCCTTTGACTCTCCTCCTTCCTCTACCAATTTTTTGTATTGTGTCAATATATGATTTTCTTGCTGATGCGATTCCGACACAATCGATGTTGGGTATATCGGTTCCAATACCAAAAACTGACGTGGCAATAACAAGTTGGACTTGTCTGTTATTAAGCTTGCTTTTAATCCGATCATTTATTTCTCCTTTATTTTTACCATGAGCGAACATGGGTTTTAATCCCATCTCTTGAGCTACTTCAACCATGACATTGCCTTGTTCAATTTCATCTAATAAGATTAGACAGTTACCCCCATCATTTAAAGATATTTGTTTTGCTGCTTCAAGCATTTTGATACATCTGGTGATACTGAATAATACGTCATGACGTAAGACTTGTTGATAGGCCATGCCTGTAGGTCTATTACAAATGAACCGGAGAAGATTAATTTGTACGTCTGTTACTCTGTTGATAGCTTGTTCATCAGTAGTTTCGTGGATGATAGGGCCAATAGCTCCTGTCATTAAACACCATTTAGCAAAGTCTTTTTTTAATTGAGGGGTAGCTGTTAAGCCATATCGGTAATGAGTATTTGTAAGGTTTGTGAGTATTGTGTCAATGCTGTTATTCATTCTGTGACATTCATCGATGATGACCAAATCACATTCATTAAATTTCCATTTTCTTAATGATTGAAATAATGCAATGATGATATGACCATGTTCTTGTATACCATCTCCAACTTTTCCAATTTTATGATTGGGAAACCATTCAATGAAACGATTATAGGTTTGATTTAAGATTTGTTTGGTAGGTGTGATGATAATAGTTTTTGGTACATAAAGTTTGTCAACTATTCCCCCCATAACAACAGTTTTACCTGATCCAGTAGGCCCAACAAGGATACCTCTGCTCCTTGGGCCTACATTGGCTATCATTTTCTTTTGATATGGCTCAAATCGAATATCAGGCAGTTTAGATACTAATTTATAATCTATTTTATGATAAGGTATGCCATTATAAATTACAAAGTGTCCTTTTTCATTTAGTTTCTTATGAACATAAGGATAAAGACCAGCAGGAAAACGATTACCCCTACGATCCAGAATTGATTTTGTCTTTTCAGCACCTTGATCCCAATAAGATAAAACTTTCCAGACTTCATAGGCATGTGTCGTAGATTTTACCGTACATTTATGAGCAGTAACTTGTTTAATAGGTATTACCATTCTATTCCTGCTTGTTCCTCCCCTGATGTTTCTCCCCAATCATCTTTAACTTCAAATTCATCAACTGCGAATTGTCCTATAGATAAATCACGATAAATTCCAACAGATCCATGTTGTTTACCATGACGATAGTTAGCAATGTAAATCCTTGCTCTGCTTTCTTTTTCCTCTATATCAGTTTGACAAATAGCCAGAACAAGGTCTGAATTAAAAATAGTATCAATGTCATCGGCAACTAAATATGAATGAAATACTTTTGCTGTCATAGCACGTCTATTACCTTGCATAGCAGAGATAGAAATTAAATTACGTGTGGCAGCTATTTCTTTTAGGCCGAGACAATTTTCAGAGATCCTATCTTTTTTCTTTTGTCCTGCTTCAGTTTCTTTCATGATACCTAAGTAATCAACAATTAATATATTGGTATAAAATCCTTTCTTTTCTTCCAGTTCATCTAATATCCGGTTAACATCATGGTAATTTAAACGTCCTCTATCAAAGGCTACCACTTCCAGATTGCCACCTGATATTTTCTTTAACCTTTCTCTGTTTTTAATTACTTTTTTAATGTCATAGATGGTGTCAATTGTTTCAAGGGTTTTAATGTATGTATCACCCATAGCTCTTAGGATTTCAGCTTCACCTTTAGGTGATGAAGTCATAAATCCAACAGACATATCTAAACGTTCATCGATTTGTTCCTTACCCATTTCCAGGGAAATGAATAATACATTTAAACCCTGGAACATAGCAGCAACAGCCATATCAATTAAAAACCAAGTCTTACCTGCTTTGGTAGCTCCAAGGGTTGTAACAAGCCATTTATTTCTAAGACCTCCTATTAAATTATCAAGCCCTTCAATTCTTGTTTTCATTTTGTATCGATCTTCTTTTAACCGATCACCAATGAATCCTCTATCAGAAACATAGTTATAGTAAGGTTCCTCAATTTGTCGTGGTCTTTTGATCGCTTCTAAAATCACTCCAGTAGCTTTATCGTAATCTTTAGCTTTAATTAGACCTGCAAATTCAATACTTGCTTCTTCCAGTTGGAAGTGAAACATAGCATCATTTATTTTATTTAAGATATACTTTGCATTAGATCCTGATATGTCTTTGAGGACACCAATAAGATTCATGCAACGATCATATAGATCATTGGTAATGGTGTCCTCATATTCTTTGAATATGTCAAAGAAATTTTCTTGAGGAGCTTCTTTATAGTCATCGTAAAAATCATAAATAATTTGTATTAAATGTTTGCGGTCTTTTGTTTTAAATGTGCTAATTGGAACTACATTACGAATTGTTTTAACAAATTCTGTGTCTTGTATGGAGTGATAAATGATCTGATTGAGGAAATGATTGTTAAATTCCAGAACCTGATCATCCATTTATTTTCCTTTCAATATAAAAATAGACCATTCATTGCTATAATGATCATAGAATGTTCTTCTTTTGTTTTCTCCTTTTTTAAGAGGATCAATATCATTTGTTCCACCAGGATAAAATTTACCTTTAGAAAATACTTCTTTTATTTCTAATTGTTTCATTGGATCAAATGCATTTTTAAGTAATGCTTCCCAACTCCCTATCTTTTTTGCTGTGATATGAGTAGGGTCTTGTTCTAAAACTTTTTTTCTACTTCTACCTTGTTTAACTGCGTCAAGAGTTATAAACACTTTACCATTGTCAACTAATACTCTTTTCATTTCTGAAATAGTATTTAATATTTCATCTTCATCTAAATGTTCAAACAATTGAGAGCAATGAATAAAATCAATACTGTTATTTTCAAATGGTAGTTCAGAACTTTTACCAATTCTTAATTCACTTTCAGATAGTTCCAGTTTTTCTTTGCCTAAGTTGATAAGGTATTCTGAAATATCAATACCATAATGCTTGTCAAATATTCCTGTTTCTTTAAAAGCTTTTAGATTAACACCACAGGCACAACCAATATCAAGCATGGATTTATCCCGATAGTCCATTTTATATATTCCGGTCATAAATACCACAAGCTTTGCATATTGTTTTTGCCAATTACCATAGAATGCATAATCGATACCTTTTGTCTTGCATCGATTATAATATTCTTCTCCATAATCTTCTTTTGCCATTTATGTTCTCCTCACGTAAAAATATAAAAATTGTGAATTTTTTCGATGAATGAAGTCATGCCATATTCTAAACAAAATTCAGAGAAATCATCTTCAATTAATCTTGTTTCTTTGTATGGCAACCAATAATTAGATAGGGATGGATGAGGAAGAACGACAAGTTGATAGCATAAATCGTAGAGATCTTGGTGTTGCTTTATTTTATCTGCAAATGTTTTATCACCTTTGAGATATGCTAATGTTCTTTTCTCACCCATCCCTGGTACACCTGGAACGGTATCAGATTTACATCCTGCAATAGCTTTGTATTCAATCCATTGCTCCGGTTCTATTCCATAGGTACGATTGAACCATTGTAGATTTTTCATTATTTTTTTATCAGGATCATAAAGATATGTGTTTTCAGTAATTAACTGGTACATATCTTCATCTCTGGTAATAATAATGTTTGTTCCTTTGGAAAACTGTTTACACCATAAAGCAATGAGATCATCAGCTTCATACATAGGTAGAGTATATGTTGCAAATCCTAACTGCTCACATAACTCTGTTAAATAAAGATATGCTTCTTCAAATTTTCTTTTTTCCTCTATTTCTTCAGGAGTTAACGGTAGTGTTCCCCGATTTTTATAACCTCCAAATTCATCGTTCCTAACACCTACTTTAGATATATCCCACATGATAACAGTATTGGTAATGAAATTATTATTAGCAATACTTTGCAGGGTATTAAAGAAACCATAGAAAACACCTGTGTTTACACCATTGTAGGTTAGGTTTCCTCCTCTGCTATACTTGGTTCTATAACAAAGATACCTACCATCAACGATCATGGTAATATCATTAGTATCTAATTGGGGTGTTATTCTTCTTTGCATGTTAAATTCATCCTTGTAGGTTTACATTTTAATTCAACACGTTTAATAGATTTATTGATCTTTGGTATAGGTCGATCACCAATAAGTCCTATTCCTTCTTTTTCTAACAGATCACATCTTGATATTAAAGGATGGTTTGGTTCTGATTCTATTTGTTCAAATCCTTCGTTAGAAGGATAAAATATTTTTTCACATAATCTTTCAGTACCAACATAGTAATAATGATTAACCCAAAATTTATCTACTCTTGAAAATAATTCATCTTCACATCTGTTATCTTTTAATAGATTAAAATTTTGTGGATCATTAATAGCAATATATGAATTGTCTCCTCCTGTTGCTGTTCTTTTTATTTTAAGTGGTGGCGGTTTAGCTTTGAGTGCTAATCTTGACAAATAGTACCTCCTTTCTTAACTACAGTTGGAAAAACCACAAAATACGCATTCTCCTCCTCTGCATCCTGTTGTATGTGTTAGTCCTTTTTTATTACATTCAGGACACCTTTCCATTCCTCCATAGGGAGGATTACACTCATATATAGCTGGATCAATTTTATCTTTGTCATAAGGTATTTCATTGGATAAAGAATTTTGCCATGTATTATTTTTTTTAGACATAAAATGATATTGTAATACTTTTGCTAAAGCATCAACAATTGATTCTGCTTGCTCTTGTTTTTCCACATCATCATCTATTTTAAACCAGAAAGGTATGTCTCCTTTAAGACCTTCAAGGGTATCAACGATCCATTCCATAGTCATACCTGCTTGTAGACCTTTAGAACAAATCCTTGCCAATGCATCGATGACTACGTTGACCAGACCACCTTGTTTACCAACTGAGAAAAACATTTCAATTGGTTTATCTAAATGATAGTTAACAGTGACATAAAATTTACCATGAGGAGTTTTGATTTCAACAGTAGATCCCTCACGTTTAATTGGTCTTTGTTTAATTATTTCTTTTTCTTTAATGGTTTTTTTCTTACCAAATTGTACAACTTGATTTTCCCTACAACCATCTCTAAATATAGTTATACCTTTTAATCCGTGTTCCCATGCTGTTTTAAATATATTTTCAATGTCTTCTACAGTAGCATTATTGGGTAGGTTAGTAGTGGAACTGATAGCCATTGAAATCCATTTTTGTCCTGCACCTTGCATTTTAATTTTAAATATAGGATCAATATCATGAGCTACTTTATAAATATTTTTCATATGTTGAGGAAAATAATCTATAGTTTGGATTGATCCATTGTTATTAACAATATCTTCTATTATTTCTTCTTTATTTTTTATGCTTCTAAATTGTTTATTTTTTATAAGAGCATCTAAATCTTCTTCAAATTGAGGATGAATTATTTTAAGTACCTCATCGGATTCTACAAGAGGTTTTTCCCATACTAATGCCATTAATGGTTCCCAAGCATAGGAGCAATCAGCAGACATAGAGGTTGATCCTGTTGGAGCTATCATTGTCCAATTGGAATTATGGATACCATATTCTTCAAAGTCTGCTAATAGTTGATCATCTTTATCTTGTGTATAATATTTTAAAAGATTATAAAAATGTTCTTGATCTGCCCCAGGAATAGGTATTGTCCATTCACCATCTTTTGCCATTTGAACTGATTGTTTGATACAAGCCCAATTTAACTGAAAACATATTTCTTCAAAAAGTTCTATTGCTGCTTCTGAATCATATGGTATGTTTAATTTAATTAAGGTATCAGCAAATCCCATGATGCCTAATCCAACAGGTCTCCAATCTTTTGCATTCTTCATAAATTTAGGATGAATGTAGTCTTGTTTTTCAATAACATTATCTAAAAATTTAAAAGCATATTGAATAACTTGTTTAAAGTCTACCCAATTAAAAAAAGGTTTAAAATCGGGATCTGCCATACCAGGAGATGTTCTAACAAAATAGGAGACATTAATTGATCCTATATTGCAGACAGACCACGGGGGAAGTGGTACTTCTCCGCAGGGGTTAGTACAATCAATGTCTCCCAAGCTTGGAAAGGGATTAAATTTATTTACGGTATCAAAAAAGAATAGACCAGGATCACCATTAGTCCAGGCATTAGTAATAACTTTATTCCAAAGTTCAGTTATTGATATATTTCTTGCATGTTTCTTTTTAGTTTTATAATAATTAGGACTTCTTAATCTAATTTTTTTTATACGTCCTTTTTCTAAATTCTTCATAAAAAAATCAGTAACACTCATTGATAAGTTAAACGTTTGAATATCACCATTTAATTTAGAATCAAGGATCTTCATTACATCAGGATGATTATATTTAAAAATACCCATATTGGCAGCACGTCTTGTTTTGCCACCTGATCTGACAGTATTGCTTAACATATCGACTACGTTTAAATAAGCCAATGGGCCTGAAGCTGATCCTCCGGTTGATATGGTTGCTCCTTTTTCTCTTAGGTTTGTTATAGGTATACCTGATCCTGCACCGGATGCATAGATCTTTGCACAGACTCCCCACATTTCAATGATAGAGTCCATTGAATCTTCCAGGCCAAGGACATAACAGGCAGACAAGGCACGATCATGAGGGTTTTTAGAATCACTACCTGCATTGATCATACAAGGAGAATTGGGTCTAAATATTTTTCTATCTAATAAATGAAAGAATTTATTTTGTTCAATTTGATCATTAGCTATAAATTTTGCTATTCTGGCATGAGTTTGTGATGGTTTGGTTTCTTCTTTTAGCTTATCAAAATATAATCGTTTGTAAATTGCTAATGCGTTATCTGAATAAGTCCATTCTCCTTTTAATGTCATTATCTTTTCTCCTTATAAATTCTCTTTTGTTTCTTATCAATTTCACGAATCTTTTTAATTTTTTCGTTGAGATTTTCAATGTTGCTTAATAGCATTGCTCTTGCAACACCATCAGTGAAGCGATCATGTTGTAAATCTTCAAACATATCATAAGATAAAGCAGATTCATCAAAATCAAATAATTCAGAGTCATATGTTTTTGATTTTTCCATTAGTCTTTTTTTAACTTCATATGTGAAATCGTCTACTTGTTTAAGGAGAGTTTGTAATTTGAGGGTAGAGGTAGGAGTGACAGGAACTTCTAATTTATCTTTTCTAATCATATCTCTGGTCTGGATTATAAATCCTGCATATTCTTGTCTTAGTGCTTTTTTTTCTATAGCATATTTCATATATGCTTGGATACTAAACTTATTAACTGTATCTAATAAGATTCCCCATTCATCTTCTGATTTTTCAATATCAATAGAAAAATCTTCATTTAATACTAATCTTAGCCCAATTGGATTAAAGAATGTTCGATTTACTTCATGTAAAATTCCATTATTAACTAATATATCAATTAATTCTTCCCCTTTTATTTTCTTTGGTGGTTTTGTCTTTGGTGGCATTTTCATTCTCCTTTTTAATATAATTTGGAAATGTATGTTAATTTAAGATGATTATATTCTTGTGCTTTAACTCTTATATCTCTATGAGGAATAGCTAATTCATCTCTAAGTCTTTTTTTACAATGATTACAATATTTATCAACTATAGGTGTAAAATAAAGTTTCTTACATTCATAACAATATTTATATATAAGCCAAGGTAGTTTGTTATTATATATTATTTCATAGTTAGGGCCAGTTCTGGATTTGTTTAATTGTTCTTCAATTTCATCAGCAATAATATCAGGAGTAGTACCCCAATAGTTATGATCTCTTGCACCTGCATGAAATAAAGCTTTAGCTACAAACTCTGAACAAACAACAGCATTTGTCCAGTGAATAAAATGTGCAAGGTTTAATAAATGAAAAAAGAGTCTACGTTTTGGATATGATTGATCGATGTGTCTTTGAATGGATTTTATTGCAGATAAATATTTTTTTGGAGTTAATTCTATATATCTTCCAATTAATACTTTACATCCTTCATAATGTTCAAATAAGTTTTTACTTTCTACATGCCAAAGTGCTTCTAAAGTACATGCTGTTCCATCGGGTAGTAATCCTGCATGATTGTAGTCACATTCTCTATCTGGTGAAAGGTTCTTTGTAATTTTACGAATACTCCAACCGATAAAACCTGATCCCTGAGTACAAAAAAAATCTAATGGTTGCAGTTTTTTTTGAAGAACAACTTCAGCAGGGTTAACAATAAATCCATTGTAATTTCCAGGTTCAATCGGCTTTGGCTTTTTCATATTTAATCTCCCGTATTTTTATAAATATATAATATTATCAGCAAGTTCAATGATTTCATCCGTATGTGTACTGATTATTAGCTGTAATTCAAGCATGTTAGCTAATTCTTTTACCATTTCAGACACAAATGGGATGTAACCTTTTGATACATTCTTGAAGGGTTCATCAAGAATTAAAACAGGGGATGGGTCGGGATCTTCTAAGGTATATAATACCATACGTAATGAAAAAGCGCAAACATCTGTTGCTCCTCCTGAGATGGTGTCTTTCCTGGGTTCATAGAGTTTTCCGTTTCTACTGAGAAAAAATTTAACCTCTGCCTGATCCCTCTTGTCATACTTAAATTGTACTACAAAGTGGTAGGCTGAACCATAAACAGTTTGTAATGCAAAGGTAACTGAATCTTCGATATATTGTTTGATTTCTTTTTGGGTTTCTTCACCGACTTTGATCACAACAGCTTTAGCCATTTGCTCTAATTCAATCCATTTTTTTTCTTTAGCAATAGCTATTTTGTTGAAACTATAAGCCTTTAGAGCAAGAGATAGCTCTGCTTCCGCTTCAATTAAGACTTTATGGAGATCATTTATCATCGAATTAATCCATCAGCTTTCATTTTTTGATATAAAATATTTACTTCTTTTTCTAAATCACTATCTAATTTTTCCTTCTCATTAATAGCTTCTTCTAATAATTCTTTTCCTTCTTCTAATGATTCACATTCAAAAATTTCATTTAGCTGACCAATTAAAATTTCTTCTTGAGCTTTTGCTTTTTTGCTTTCATCTTCTGCTTCAGCTAAAATATTTTTCATCTGCTCAATTTTTTGAATCATACTTTTATTGGATAAATTTAATAATCCCATAAAATTTCTCCTACAAAAATTTTTAAATTTTTATTTTCAATTCATTCAAGTTATTTTCTTAGTATAGCCATAACTGGATCTACTTGATAATCATAAAGGTGGAGTCCTGCTGATGTAAAAGCTAATGGCCCTGGTTTTATGTCTAATTGTTCAGCAATATATTCATTTAATAAGGTGAGTCCTCCCATATTTTCAGGAAATCCTGCATACAGATCCCAGGATCTAAAGATAACACTCATTATTAGATAGTCATTTTTAATCTTAAAATCGATGCCTCTGAGACAAGGGGATGTTCTGCGGTTACTTTCATTGGTAAAAGGTATATCATAATTGAATCCAGAGTCCACATTTCCAACGTTAATAAAGCAATGGTTGTTCCCATACCCTTTTTCTTTAAAGTGCCTGATAATCCACTCTAAGGGAGTTTCTTCATTGTATATGTTTACAGTTTTATAAAACTCTTTTTTATCATCAAAAATATAATGTTTAAATTCACTATAATGATCAGTACCATTGATCCATGAACTATATTTATAATGTTCATTGCCATCCAGATTAGGGTTCATCAGGTAATTGGGAAAATATTTGAGTTCCAGTTCTTCATCAGTTGTGGTAGGTGGGATACCTTCAGGCATGATTGGGGCAAGAGGTCTTTGGTGAGGATAGTTGATAAAACCAGAACAGAAATCAAATTCTAATCGGTGCGCTCCAGCAAATGATCCAGTATCTATTTTGTATTTTCTACCATAATTATAAATGTAATTTAATAAGGTAAAATAACAATCGTTTAAGTCATTGGATATAATTTGTACAGGTTGAAAATTCATTTTATTTTCCTTTTAATAATATTTTTGCTAATTGAACAGATTTTGAATCTTCCCATTTTCCTTTATATATTTTTAAAAGACCACGTTTAAAATAAATATTTTTATGCTGATCACAAAGAGGATGATCATGTACTATATGAGCAGCATAATTGGGGCAAATGTGTTGTTCTCCATATTTACCACAATAAGCGTGGCATCTATAAGGTAATTTGTCATCTAATATTCGTTTTGATAATACTTCTAATTGATCTGCAATAAAAAGTATTAAATTAGATTCTGTTAAAGGGCCATTTTCAGGATTAATGTCTCCTATGGAATCATGATTATGTGATAATATATTGGTATCTTTCCATGATAAACATCTAATAGCGCATTGATAA